>JAKBCX010000246.1 GCA_021807465.1 Pseudomonadota bacterium
GTGCGGCACGGTCACCTTGCCGTCCTGGTGGCCGCATTGCTTCTCGTCGGAAACCTGGTTCTCAATCTGCAGCGCGCAGGCACCGGCCTCGATCATCTTCTTGGCCAGCAGGTAGGTGGCTTCGGCATTGCCGAACCCGGCATCGATGTCGGCGATGATGGGCACGACATGGGTTTCGTAATTGTCGATCTTGTTCTGCACTTCCTTCTGCTTGGCCAGGTCGCCTGCGGCGCGGGCGGCGTCCAAATCGCGGAACAGCATGCCCAGCTCACGCGCATCGGCCTGGCGCAGGAAGGTGTAAATTTCCTCGATCAGCGCGGGCACCGAGGTCTTCTCGTGCATCGACTGGTCGGGCAGCGGGCCGAATTCCGAGCGCAGAGCTGCAACCATCCAGCCGGAGAGGTAGATGTAGCGGCGCTTGGTGGAGCCGAAATGCTTCTTGATGGAGATCAGCTTCTGCTGGGCGATGAAGCCGTGCCAGCAGCCGAGCGACTGGGTGTAGTTGGCCGGGTCGGCATCATAGGCCGCCATGTCCTCGCGCATGATCTTCGCGGTGTATTTGGCAATGTCCAGACCGGTGCGGAACCGGTTCTGGAGACGCATCCGCGCCACGGCTTCGGCGCTAATTCCGTCCCAGGTGCCGCTCTTCGCCGCGATCAGCCCAGAGACGTCGCTGATATGGTCTTGATAAGACATCGTCTTCACTTCCGTTCGAGGTTAGGGAGTTATGTTGCAGCGCACATATACGCCCTTTACAAACCTGTGACAGTCAAAAACTTACGGAAATGTTGGTAAAAATGCGTAAACCAGTATGGGGTTTGGTTGTAAAATTCGAGGATTTGTAAAATTTTTACATATCCAACCAAACAAAAACGGCGCCCGAAGGCGCCGTTTTCCGTAAAAACCCGCTTTTAGGCGGAGTAGTACATCTCGAACTCAACCGGGTGCGGCGTGTGTTCGAAGCGGTACACATCCTTCCACTTCAGCTCGATATAGGACTCGATCTGCTCCTTGGAGAACACGTCGCCCGCGAGCAGGAACTCGTGGTCGGCTTCCAGGGCGGTGAGGGCTTCGCGCAGAGAGCCGCACACGGTCGGGATGTCCTTCAGCTCCTCCGGCGGCAGCTCGTACAGATCCTTGTCCATCGGGTCGCCCGGGTGGATCTTGTTCTTGATGCCGTCGATCGCCGCCATCAGCAGGGCGGAGAAGGAGAGGTACGGGTTGCAGGTCGGGTCGGGGAAGCGCACTTCCACGCGCTTGGCCTTCGGGCTGGTCGTATACGGAATACGGCACGAGGCCGAGCGGTTACGCGCGGAGTAAGCCAGCAGCACCGGGGCCTCGAAGCCGGGGATCAGGCGCTTATAGCTGTTGGTGGAGGGGTTGGAGAACGCGTTGATGGCCTTGGCGTGCTTGATGATGCCGCCAATGGCATACAGGCAGGTCTCCGACAGATCGGCATAGCCATTGCCCGCGAAGAGCGGCTTGCCGGCCTTCCAGATGGAGATATGCGTGTGCATGCCCGAGCCGTTATCGCCATAAATCGGCTTCGGCATGAAGGTCGCCGTTTTGCCGTAGGAATGGGCGACGTTATGGACGCAGTATTTATAAATCTGCATCTGGTCGGCCATGGTGCACAGCGAGTTGAAGCGGGTCCCCAGCTCGTGCTGGCTCTGCGCCACCTCGTGGTGGTGCTTCTCAATCGGCAGGCCCATCTCGCCCATGGTGGAGAGCATCTCGGCGCGCAGGTCGGAATCGCCATCCACGGGCTGCACGGGGAAGTAGCCGCCCTTCACGCCTGGGCGGTGGCCCATATTGCCTTCCGGGTAATCCTTCAGCGAGGAACCGGGGCCTTCGATGGAGTCGAGCTGATAGGTGCCGAAATTGCCGCCCGTGCCGAACTTCACGCTGTCGAAGATGAAGAACTCAGCCTCGGCGCCGATGAAGGCGGTGTCGCCAATGCCGGTGGATTTCAGGTAGGATTCCGCCTTCTTGGCGGTGGAGCGCGGGTCGCGCACATAGCCCTGGCCGGTGGCAGGCTCCACAATGTCGCAGAACAGGATCATGCTCGGCTTGGCCGCGAACGGGTCCATCACCGCCGTGGTCAGGTCCGGCTGCAGGATCATGTCGGACTCGTTAATCGCCTTCCAGCCGGCAATCGAGGAGCCGTCGAACATGAAACCGTCCTTCAGCGTGGTCTCGTCAACGGTGCTCACATGCTGCGCCGTGTGCTGCCACTTGCCCTTGGGGTCGGTGAAGCGCAGGTCGACATATTCGACGCCGTTTTCCTTGATAAAACTCAGAACCTTGGCGACGTCATCGCCGCCCTCGGCCTTCTTAGCCATGCTCATTCCCCGTGTGTAAAAGTTAAGGGTGTGTACTCTACCCCATTCCCCGGCAGGACCGCCCCATGCGCTCCTGCCTGGTCAAATGCAGCGGCCGCCATGTTTAAGCAAGCATGGGGGCCGCGACAATGCCTCAGATCGCCGCCTCGCCCTTTTCGCCGGTGCGGATGCGGATAACCTCTTCAACGGTGGAGATGAAGATTTTGCCGTCGCCGATGCGCCCGGTGCGGGCGGCATTCGTAATCGCCTCGACGGCACGCTCCACCACGGCATCGTCGCAGATCACCTCAATTTTCACCTTGGGCAGAAAATCCACCACGTACTCAGCGCCGCGGTACAGCTCGGTATGACCCTTCTGGCGGCCGAACCCCTTGGCTTCGACCACGGTGATCCCCTGCAGCCCGACTTCGTGCAGCGCTTCCTTCACTTCATCGAGTTTGAAAGGCTTGATGATCGCTTCGATCTTTTTCATCTGGTCCACGCCAGGCCTTCGGCCCGCGTCCTCCTCTGTTTCGTGCGGATAGCGCGTTGCTCTGCCTGGTGCGGGCAGCGCGTAAGCGCGCCAGCCAACGGGCTGGCGGAAGCATACTAGCATGACCCGTGCCAGAAGCAGAGATGTGCCAGAATCCATGCGCGAGGCAAGGTTTTTGCGGCCTGGATGATGCTTTTGCCCACAACATGGCAATTTTTGCCTAAAATTTAGGCGGTATTGCTGCCCCCGGCTGGGGCAGGCTACTCAACCCCAGAATTGCGCCTTTTGGAGATAGATAACGTGAAACAGGCCAACGCGCTGCTCGCCGGAACGGGCACGACCATCTTCACCATTATGTCGGCGCTTGCCGCGCAGCATGGCGCCATTAATCTCGGCCAGGGCTTTCCCGATACGGAAGGCCCGCAAGATATCGTGCGGGCGGCGGCTGATGCGCTGCTGGATAACCGCAACCAATACCCGCCCTTAACCGGCCTGCCAGAGCTTAAACAGGCTGTGGCCGATGCCAACCGGCGCTTCTATGGGCTGAATATCGACCCGGTTTCCGGAATCTGCGTCACCTCCGGCGCTACTGAGGCCATAACCGCCTGCCTCATGGCGCTGCTCAACCCGGGCGATGAGGTGGTGCTCATAGAACCGCTCTACGACACCTATTTGCCCGTGGTGCGCATGCTGGGCGCCACGGCGCGGCTGGTGCGGCTGGAGCCGCCAGGCTGGGATTTGCCGCGCGTGGAGCTTGCCGCCGCCTTTGGTCCCAAAACCAAGCTGCTGCTGCTTAACTCCCCCATGAACCCCACGGGCAAGGTGTTCACGCCAGAGGAGCTGGGCTTCATCGCCGGGCTGCTGGCGCAGCACGATGCCTATGCGGTGTGTGACGAGGTGTATGAGCATCTGGTGTTCAGCGGCGCGCGGCATATTCCGCTGATGACCCTG
>JAKBCX010000247.1 GCA_021807465.1 Pseudomonadota bacterium
ATGGTGTTCGACGCCGCGGTGAATAACGGCGCTGGGCGCTCCGCCAAATTCCTGCAACAAGCCGTTGGTGTCACGCAAGATGGCTGGATCGGCCCCGCAACGCTGCAGGCCGTGTCCGCTATCCCAGCCGCCACGCTCATTCCGCAGGTCGCGGAAATCCGCAACGCCTTTTACCAATCGCTTCCAAGTTTTCCCCATTTCGGCCATGGCTGGCTGGCCCGTGTGCAGCGCGCCCAGGAATTGGCGGCGAAGTTGGCAGCGTAGGCAAGCCGCCCTTCAAAACAGGTTCCGGGGCGTTGAAACAATCTCAAGGCCCCGGTCCACGCGGCGCGGCCACCCCAGCGCCTCTATCGCTTTAACCACCAGGGGCGGTGTAGCGGGGCCGATGAGGATATAATCCACCCGGTGCGCGGCGCAGTAGGCCGTGAACGCCGCGCCAAAATCCGGTATTGGCGGACCGCCCGCCATAAAGCCGATCACATCGTTCCACTTCAATTCAGATTTTGGCCGGAACCCCACATAGCCATTGCTTTGCGTAAAGCTCAGCCCCGCATTCAACTGCCAGGCCATGCCGGGGCCCCAAACCGGGTCTGGCAGCAGCAGCACATTCGGCATATCGCCAAGTGCCGCCTGTATATTTGCCGCGGTAAAAAATGGCTGCTCCGGCCAGCGCGGCCAGGGCAAGGCGTTTTGCACCTGAAACATGGGGTGCACCTGCCATTGTTCAGACAGCACCCGCACTTCGGCCGGCCGCAAACAAAAGCAAGCAAGCCCGGCCAGGGTAAAACGCGCCGCACGCGTGTTACTGCGCCCCGCCTCCGACAACCAAAGCCCCGCGATAATGGCCGCCGTGAGCGTGAAAAAGAGCAGCAGCCGGACGGGTATGAGCGAGCGGATAATGGGAATATCAGAAAAAAGCGCCCATGGCAGTTTAATGCCCGTAATTCTACCGTTGACCACCAAGACTGGCCCCAGGCTGAGCAGCGCCGTCAGGCACAGCAGGGTTAGCAGCGCCCGGGCACAAGGCCTGCAAGGGCGGCGGAAAAAATAAAGCACCAGAATGAGCAGCAAAGGCGGGCTGATATATGCGTAATAATCAGGCCTGAAGCCGCTAAATTGCCCGGTAATGGCGGATAGCGCCGCCCAGCCCGATGTTATGGGAAGGGCAGGAACGAAAAAACGCAGCGCCTCCACCCATTGCAGCCAGGCCGCATGAATTTGCGCCGGAACTTCCGGCAAGCCTTTTACTAGATAATATATGAAGGGCGCGGCCAGGGATGCGGTGAGCGGCGCGGCAATGGCGATGTCCAAAGCCAGGCGCCACAGCGCGGCCCGCGTACCAGCGGGTGCAAAGATAAGAAACACCCCCCATGCCAGCGCCGCCATCAAGCAAAGGGCAGCTAATATCTCTGTTGAAATGCCAAGCTGAATGGCCAGCAAAATGCTGAGCAGGATGACGAAGGAGCGGCGGCTCAACCGGCCTTGCACGCGGCGCAGGCCGAGCAGCACCGCAAGCGGAACCAGATACACGGAGCTGAGGTTAAGCTCGCCAAGCTGGTATAGCTCCGGCCCGCAAAAGCCGAACAGAAACCCGCCAGCCAATGCCGCCGCCCAGCTGCGGGTTATGTCCTGAATCAGCAAATATGCAGTCCAGGCGGCTAAAGCGGGTGCCGTTACGGCCAGGATATTAAAACTCAGAACCGGTCCGCCAAGTGCCGTGACCGGCCACATCAAAAGCGCGAGAACGGGAATTGATGTGGCCCAGGCGGTATTATAGCCCACCGGAAACAAGGCGTATTTGCAGATAAATGGGTTCAACCCATGCGAGATCGCGAATGGCCACCATTTCAGGAACCAGATGAACAACAAGGAGTCGTTCGAATACCCAAGATAATAAGTGGTCCAATCCACGCGCCACCCCAAAAAGCCGAGTGACAGCGCAAGGTAGAACAGCAATATAATCCCGGCGCCCAGGCGTGGTGAATAGGCTGGGCGCCCGTTGCGGGGTATTCCGGCGGAAAGGCTCAAAAACCCTGCTCCAGAAACGATTCTGGTTAGGTAGATAAAGCGAAAATCAGATTCCGGCAATTACCGTAAGCAGTCTTCTGCTGGAATGTTATCCGCTAACGGTAAAGTAGAAGCTGCCCTGGGTTTTATGCGTATCCACCGAAAGGGCATGCCAGATGACGGTGATCTTGCCTGGCATCTGGATGTTAAGCGGCACTTGCATCTCATTGGCATGGCCAGGCACGGCCTCGGGCTTGCCGGTGGCATCGTTCGCGCCCATGGCATCAGTCACGGCCACCTGGCAAAACGGCACATTCAGGTCCTCGGTAAAGGTCAACAGCAGCATTCTGGGTGCGGTTTGAACCGTGCTGCCCACTTCCGGGCTGGCTTTTGCAAGGTAAGCATGGGCAAGGGCCTGCGGTGCGGTGGCAAGGGTAAAGGCGGCGGCAAGCCCGAGGGCGCCAAGGCGTGAGCACATCCTGTTCATCTCTTTTGCGTTGTGGTGGCGTGGCGTAGCACCAACATTACTACGTGGCAATCTTGGTCCGCGCATGGGTGGCAAGGCCGCGCGAATAGACAAAACCCAGAGGCTGAGATAGCCATGCCGCCATGGATAAACAGCAGATGACGCCTCAGCCCATCGTACAGGTGGGGGATGTGCGCTTTGGCAACAGCCTGCCTTTGGCCCTTATCGCCGGCCCTTGCCAGATAGAGAGCGCGGCCCATGCCTTTGAGTGCGCGAGCGCGCTGAAGGACATCAGCGCCAGGCTCGGCATCGGGCTGGTCTTCAAAAGCTCGTTCGACAAAGCCAACCGCACCAGCATTGCGGGCAAGCGCGGCGTGGGGCTGGATGCCTCGCTGCAGATTTTCGCCGACATCAAGGCCCAGCTCGGCCTGCCCTTGCTCACCGATGTGCATGAGCGCGAGCAATGTGCCCCGGTGGCGGAAGTGGTGGATATTCTGCAAATCCCCGCCTTTTTGTGCCGCCAGACCGATTTGCTGATTGCCGCTGCCGAAACCGGCGCGGTGGTGAATGTGAAAAAGGGCCAGTTTCTGGCGCCGTGGGACATGAAGAACGTGATCTCCAAGGTCACCCAATCGGGCAACCCGCGCGTGCTGGCCACGGAACGCGGCACCAGCTTTGGCTATAACACCCTGGTGTCCGATTTCCGCGGCCTGCCCATCATGGCCTCGTTCGGCGCGCCGGTTATTTTCGATGCCACCCATTCCGTGCAGCAGCCGGGCGGGCAGGGCACGTCCTCGGGCGGGCAGCGGGAATTCGTGCCCGTGCTGGCCCGTGCCGCCGTGGCGGTGGGGGTGGCCGGGCTGTTTATCGAGACACACCCAGACCCGGACAATGCGCCCTCCGACGGCCCCAATATGGTGGCGCTACGCGACTTTCCGGCGCTCATCGAGGAGCTGATGGCCTTCGATGCCATTGCCAAGCGCAAGGTGGCGCAGGGATGAACGCTGCCCTTTCCGATGCAGCGGCCATCGCGCGGATTGAATCCACCATAGACACGGAAATGCACGGGCTGCGGGAAATGCGCGCGGCCCTGGTCAATGGGCTGGCACAGGCCTTTCTAGCGAGTGTGAGGGCCATAGAGGATGCCGGCGGCGCGGTGGTGGTTACCGGCATGGGCAAGTCCGGCCATATTGGCCGCAAGATTGCCGCCACGCTGGCCAGCACCGGCACGCATAGCCATTTCGTGCATCCTGCCGAGGCCAGCCATGGCGATCTGGGCATGATTGCCCCGC
>JAKBCX010000248.1 GCA_021807465.1 Pseudomonadota bacterium
TGCAGCTTTGCCTCGCGCCAGGGAATGAGCTTGCCATCCCACCAGATAAAGCCGTCACGATCGTCAAAAGGAACCAGCGCCATGGTAAATTAACTCCGTTTACACTACATCAATATGACAGAAAAATCTTGCGCATAAGTCAGTCATACTGCCATACCATGAGCGGCAAACCTATTTAGATTGCGAACCTGCCATGCAAGACTATCCAACTCAAGCCTTTCCACCGCCCAAGCGCGAGGCGCTGCCAGGCACCGCGCATACGGCACCAGGTGCCGGGCTGCTCTTCCTGCGCGAGGAAGAATTGCGCCTGGCGCAGGATATGCTGTTCTTCGCCCTGCGCGACCTTAACGCCGCGCCGGATGAAATTCTGGCCGAGCTGGGCTTTGGCCGCGCGCATCACCGCTGCCTGCATTGGGTGGCGCGCCGGCCAGGGCTTAAGGTGGGCGAGCTGCTGGCCATTCTCGGCATCACCAAGCAAAGCCTCACCCGCGTGCTAGGGCCGCTGATCGATGAAGGCTACATCGCCCAGGCGCCCGGCCAGCAGGACCGGCGCCAGCGCCTGCTCACCCTTACCGAAAAGGGCCAAACGCTGGAGCGGCGCCTGTACGGCGTGCAGCGCGAAAGACTGGTGGCGGCCTACCGCGAGGCTGGCGGCCCAGCGGTGGACGGCTTTAAGCGCGTGCTGCGCGGGCTGATGAACAAGCAAGGGCGCGATTATGTGGACGGGGTGGAGCACCGCGCGCAGAAAGCGCCGCGCATAGGCGCCTAGCCACGCATGAACGGCGATTCCCCGCATATTCTGCTGGTGGATGACGATGCGCGCCTGCGCGGCCTTGCCGGGCGCTACCTGGCCGAGCAGGGTTTCCGCATCACCCAGGCCGGATCCGCCGCCGAGGCCCGGGCCAAGCTGCGCAGCCTCGATTTCGACCTGATGGTGCTGGATGTGATGATGCCGGGCGAAACCGGGCTGGAATTCACCGGCGATTTGCGCACCGAGCGCGCCCCCACGATGCCCATATTGCTGCTCACGGCGCGCGACACGCCAGAAGACATCATCGCCGGATTCGAGGCCGGGGCGGATGATTACCTCGGCAAGCCGTTCGACCCGCGCGTGCTGGTGGCGCGCATCCGCGCCATGCTGCGCCGCGCCCAGCCCCCCACTCAGCCCGCCGGGCCGCTGCAACTGGGCGAGGCCATGTTCGACCCCGCGCGAGGCGAGCTGATAAGCCCCAGCACCCGCGTGCGCCTCACCGGCGCCGAGCTGTCTCTGCTGCTGGCGCTGGCGGCGCGCCCGCACGAGATATTCTCGCGCGAGGCGCTGGCCGCCGCGCTGGGCATGGACGATGTGAATGAACGCGCCATAGACGTGCAGGTAACCCGCCTGCGCCGCAAAATAGAGCCAGACCCGCGCGAGCCGCGCTTCCTCCACACCATCCGGGGCAAGGGCTACAGCCTCAAGCCCGGCCCGTGAGGCGGGCATGAAAATCCGGCCCGGCGGCGTCTCGCCCGAGCGTTATGTGCGCAAATTCCTGCCGCGCGGCCTGTTCGGGCGCTCGCTGCTCATCGTGCTGCTGCCGCTGGTGCTGCTCGAGGCCGTGGCGCTGCAAATTTTCTACGGCAACCATCTCTCCGTACTTTCCCGCCGGCTAGCAGGCGCCGTGGCGGGCGAGGTGGCGTTCATGATCGACGAGATCGACCGCTACCCGCAAACGCGAAACCTGATTATCCAGGAAACCGGCCAGCATTTCCAGTTCAACACGCTATTCATGCCGGGCGAAGTATTGCGGCATCTACCCCCGCCTAACGTGCCCGGCCCGGTCGATACCGACCTGGCCAACGCCTTGTCATCGGAGCTGGATCGCCCGTTCAATGTAAACTGGTCCGCCCTGCCCGGCATTGTGCGCATCAATGTGCAAATGCCTGATGGCGTGCTGCGCATCGATGTCTCACGCAAGCGGCTTTACATCGGCACGTTCTACCTGTTTCTCGTCTGGGTCATCGGCATCGCCATCATCACGGCGGGCATTGCGGCCTTGTTTTTGCGCACCCAGGTACGCGGTGTCAGGCGCCTCGCCGCGGCGGCCGAGAATTTCGGCATGGGGCGCGATAGCGGCCCCATCCGGCCAGAAGGCGCCGTGGAGGTGCGCCGCGCCGCCACCGCTTTCAACCGCATGCAAGACCGCGTGCGCCGCTTCATGGCCCAGCGTACCACCATGCTGGCCGGTGTCAGCCACGATTTGCGCACCCCCCTAACCCGGCTGCGCCTGGCCCTGGCCATGCAGCCGCAAATTCCGCCGCAAGATATGGCGGATATGGTCGGCGACATCGAGGAAATGGAGCATCTGATCGGCATCTACCTCAATTTTGCCCGCGGCGAGGGCAGCGAGCTGGCCGTGCCTACCGATATGACCGTGCTGCTGGACGAAATTTGCGCCAATGCGCGCCGCGCCAATGCCGCCATCACGCTTTATGTGGAAGAAGGGCTAACCGCCACGCTGCGGCCCGAGGCCATGCGCCGCGCCCTGACCAACCTGATCGACAATGCCCGGCGCCATGGCACCCATATCTGGGTCACGGCCCAGCGCAGCGGCCCTGGGCGGCTGCACATCAATATCGACGATAACGGCCCCGGTATCCCCGAAGCCCAGCGCGAAACCCTGCTGCGCCCCTTCGAGAGCAACGCCCCCGGCGGCACAGGGCTGGGCCTTGCCATCGCGCGCGACATCATCATCGCCCATGGCGGCTCCATCTCGCTGCAAGACCGCCCCGAGGGCGGCCTGCGCGTGGCCATGGAGTTACCCGTATGAATGCTAAAACTTACATATTTAGCCTAAATATGTAAGTTTTAGCAGGCGCGGCGCATAAGCGCCCGGCCCTTAATACATCGAGGATGTAACCGAGCGCAGATTCCGCTCTTCCAGCGCCCGGCCCGTGCCCAGCGCCACGCATTGCAGCGGGTTTTCCGCCACCATCACCGGCAGGCCGGTGGAAACGCGCAGCACATCGTCCAGCCGGTGCAGCAATCCGCCGCCACCGGTGAGCATGATGCCCTTGTCCACAATATCGGCGGCCAGCTCCGGCGGGGTGTTCTCCAGCGCCACCTTGATGGCCTCCACAATCTGCCCCACCGGCTCGGCCAGGCTCTCGGCGATTTGCCGCTGCGTCACCTGCACCTCGCGCGGCACGCCGTTTATCAGGTCGCGCCCTTTCACGAAGCGCACCGGGCCGTCATCGGCGGTGTCCATCCAGGCCGCGCCAATATCCATCTTGATGCGCTCCGCCGAGCTTTCGCCAATGAGCAGGTTAAAGGTGCGGCGGATATACGAGATAATAGCCTCATCCATCTTGTCGCCGCCCACGCGCACGGAGCGGGCATACACAATGCCGCCCAGCGAGATCACGGCCACTTCCGTGGTGCCGCCACCAATATCCACGATCATCGAGCCGGATGGCTCGGTAACCGGCAAATTGGCGCCAATCGCCGCGGCCATCGGCTCCTCGATCAGCAGCACCTTGCGCGCCCCGGCGCTCTCGGCGCTCTCCTGAATGGCGCGGCGCTCCACCGCCGTGGAGCCGGAGGGCACGCACACAATGATGAGGGGGGCAGCGGCGCGGCGGCCATGCACCTTGCGGATAAAGTGCTTTATCATCTCCTCCGCCACCTCGAAATCGGCGATCACGCCGTCGCGCAGGGGGCGGATGGCCTGGATATTGCCCGGCGTGCGGCCCAGCATCAGCTTGGCATCCTCGCCCACGGCACGCA
>JAKBCX010000249.1 GCA_021807465.1 Pseudomonadota bacterium
GATTTCGGCACGCTGATAACCGACCCTTATGCGATTTATGCCCGGCATATATTGAAGATTAAGGAGCTGGACGGGCTGGATGAGGAGAGCGATGCCAGCTTGTTCGGCGAAATTGTGCATACCGGGCTGGCCGCGTTTTTTGGCGCGGGCAAGGATGGGGTGATGCGGCCCGATGCGGTGGAATTGCTAACCGTGAAGCTGCAGGCGGCAATGCGCGAGTTGCGCCCGCGCGCCGCGCTGGAGCATTGGTGGGCGGCTCGGCTGGCACGTATTGCGGAATGGGTGGTGGCGCTGGAGCGCGCGCGGCGCGAGGAGTTTGGAACTCCCCAGGCGCTGGCGCATGAATTAGCGGGCATGCTGGCTCTGCCGGGCGGGTTTGCGTTGACCGGGCGGGCGGACAGGGTGGAGCGTGGTGCGGATGGAAGCGTGGCGCTAATTGATTACAAGACGGGAACGGTGCCCACGGCTGCCGCCGTGGAGGCGGGCACGGCACCGCAATTGCCGCTGGAGGCGGTGATGGCGGAGGCCGGTGTGTTCGGCGCGGATTTTCACGCCACCGTAACGGAGCTGGCTTATGTGAAGCTCTCGGGCCGCGCGGAAGCGGGCGAGGAGATGCGGTTGTTTAAGCGCGCCCCTGAGAAGTTACGGGAGGCCGTGGAGCAGGCGGGCGCGGCGGTGCAGGATTTGTTTGATAAATTTGCCGATGAGAGCGTGGCTTATCTGGCCATGCCGCATCCGGGGCGGGTAAATCTCTACGATGCCTATGCCGGGATTTCGCGCCGGGCGGAATGGGCCGGGGAGGATGCGAATGACGGCGATTGACCTGGCCAATGAGGAGCAACGCCGGGCATCCAACCCGCTGGTCTCTGCGTTTACCGCGGCCTCGGCGGGGAGCGGCAAAACCAAGCTGCTGACAGACAGGCTGTTGCGGCTGATGCTGGGCGGGGCAAAGCCGGAGAAGATTCTGTGCCTGACCTATACCAAGGCGGCGGCGGCGGAGATGCGGATAAGGCTGAATGCGCGATTGGGCAAATGGGTGGCGCTGCCCCGCGCGGCGCTGGAGGCCGAGCTGCGCGCGCTGGATGTGGTGCCGGATGCGAAAACGCTGGGGCTGGCGCGCAAGATTTTCGCCGATGTGCTGGATTTGCCAGGCGGGATGCGGATTGAGACGATCCATGCGTTTTGCCAGTCGCTGCTGCGGCGGTTTCCGCTGGAGGCGGAACTCTCGCCGCATTTTGAGGTGGCGGATGATGAGAAGGCGGCGCTGCGGCTGCGCGAGGCGCGCGAGGCGGTGCTGGCGGATGTGGATGCGCGGGACGCGGTGGCGCTGCTGGCCGGGGAGATTGACGAGCAGCGCTTTGCGAAACTGACGCAGGAGTTTTGTGCAAGCCCGGAGGCCGTGGGGCTGCGCGGGCCGGTGGAGAGCCTGGTGGCGCGGCTGCGCGGCGCGCTGGGGGCGAATGAGGAGCGGGAAGAGGAGATTCTGGCACGGGCCGTGGTGGTGCCGGGTGAGAAGGCGTTGCGCAAGGCGTTTCTGCTGATTGCGAGCCAGGGAACGAATACCGGCAAGGAGCGGGCGCTGGGCTGGCTGGATTGGCTGGGCGCGGGCGCGGCAGAGCGGGTGAAGAACTGGGAGGAATGGGCTTCGTCTTTCTTCACCACCGCTGGCGAGCCGCGCAAGCTGGGGCCGATTTGCGGCAAGAATCTGCGCGCGGAGGAGGATGGAATCGACGCCGTGATCGGGCGCGAGCGCGAGCGGATACAGGCGGTGCAGGAGCGGCTGCGCACGGCACGGCTGGCGGCGTTGAACGAGGCGGTGGCGCGTTTGCTGTTGCCGGTCGCGGCGAGGGAGCGGGGCGCGAAAGACCTGGCGGCGCAGCTCTCTTACGGCGATTTGATTGCTTATACGGAAAAACTGCTTGTGGACCCGGGGGCCGCCTGGGTGCTCTACAAGCTGGATGGCGGGATTGAGCATCTGCTGCTGGATGAGGTGCAGGATACCGCGCCCCAGCAATGGGAAATAGCCAATGCCATCGCCGCGGAGTTTTTTGCCGGCGAAGGCGCGCGGGAGGCGCCGCGCAGTATTTTTGCCGTGGGCGACCCAAAGCAGTCGATCTTCTCGTTCCAGGGCGCGGATTTGACGAGTTTTGCGGTTTACAAGGAGAAATTCAAGGCGCAGGCGGTGAGCGCGGGGCGGGAATGGCTAGATGGAAAACTATCCGTCTCGTTCCGCTCTACCGCGCCTGTGCTGGCGCTGACGGATGCGGTGTTTGCGGAGGGTTTTGCGCGACAGGGCGTGTATGGGCTGGGCGAGGAGCCGCTGCATGTGGTGAGCCGCGCGGGACAGGCCGGGCGGGTGACGCTGTGGCCGTTGACGAAGGCGCAGGAAGCCGCCGCGCTGCCGTATTGGCAGGTGCCGGATGAGTATGACAGCGCGGAATCGGCCTATGCCCTGCTGGCACGGCAGATCGCGGATTTTATAGGCAAGCGGCTGGAAGCCCCCCTGCCCTCGCGCAACCGCAAGGCACGGGCCGGAGACCTTCTGATTCTGGTGCGGCGGCGCGATGCGCTGGTGGGAGCGATGACGGCGGCGCTAAAGGCGCGCGGCATTGCGGTGGCCGGGCTGGACCGCATGGTGCTGACCAACCAGGTGGCGGTTAGCGATTTGCTGGCACTGTGCGATGCGTTGCTGCTGCCGAATGACGACCGGGCCTTCGCGCAGTTTCTGGTGTCGCCGCTGGGCGGGCTTGCGGATGAGAGCCTGATGGCGTTGGCGCTGGGGCGGACGCGCCGGCTGGTGGATGTGCTGTATGCACGGGCGGAAGAGCGCACAGATTGGGGGGCGGCGCGGGATTTTTACGAAGCGCTGCGGCAAAAGGCTGATTTTATGCCGCCTTTTGCGCTACTGGAAGAGGCGCTTGGCCCGCTAGGCGGGCGGGCGAAGCTGCTGCGCCGGCTGGGGCCGGAGGCGGCGGAGCCGCTGGATGAATTTCTGGCCGAGGCGCTGAATTACACGCGCACCGAGCCGGGCTCTCTGCTGGGTTTTGTGCAGAGCATGCGGCTGGCCAGCGCCTCGATAAAGCGCGAGACCGAGGCAGGCGGCGATGAGGTGCGGATTATGACCGTGCATGGCGCCAAGGGGCTGCAGGCGCCGATTGTGATTCTGCCGGATACCACCAGCCTGCCCAAGATGGATAAGACGCTGTTCTGGCTAGAGACGCCGCAGCAGGGCGGCAAGGTGCCCATTTACTGCCCGCGCGCGGAGATGCGCGCCGAGGCGGTGGCGCGGGCGGCGGACAAGGATAAGCAAGCCATGCTGGCCGAGTATAACCGGCTGCTCTATGTGGCACTGACACGCGCGGAGGATGAGCTGCTGATTTGCGGGGCCGAAGGCAAACGCAAGCCACCGGATACGTGCTGGTACGAGGCGGTGGCGCAGGGTTTCGCCCGGCTGCCCGCGCGGGACGAGGATGGGGTTAAAGTGCTGGACTGCGCGCAGAGCGCCACACCGGACCGCGAGGCGAAGCTGAGTGCTGTGCATAAGGCCACGCTGCCAGGCTGGGCCGGGGCCGCGCCGGGTTGGCGGGCCGTGGAGCCGCCGAAGGAGGCAACCAAGCCGGAGCGCATTGTGCCGAGCCGGAGCCTGGACGAAGAGGCGCGGCGGGCGGTGGCGGTAAGCCCGTTGGGGGCCGTGCCGCACGGAGCGCAGAGTGCGGCGATGAGCCGGGGCACGGCAATTCACACGCTGTTGCAGCATTTGCC
>JAKBCX010000250.1 GCA_021807465.1 Pseudomonadota bacterium
CCGTTCTAACGCTACGGCGCCTGGCTGCCCGGCAGTGTAACACCGCCCATGCCGGGCATGCTGCCTGTATTCCCCATCGCCCCCGGCGCCATGCCGCCCATATTGCCCAGGGCGGGCAGGTTGGGCATGGCAAGCTGGGTGTACCCGGCGGGAAGCTGCACATCGGCGGCCGGCACGGTAGCGTAGGAAATGTTCTGCGCCACGGCGCTGGTATCGGCCGAGGCCAGCTTCAGCAGCACGCCATCGGCGGTAACGCAAAGGGTGGAGCTGGTGCCCTTGGTTTTGTTGGTGGCGGTGTAATCTGTGCATTCATGCCCGGCGATGGTTTCCGTGCCGGTTTTGCCGACGCTTACATTATCGCCATTCGCATCCTGCAGAGCCTGAGCGCGCCGGGCGAAGCCGGGCTGGTCCATGTAACGCTGCATTTCGGGCAGCACCATCTTCGCGTCATGCGTCGAGAAATCATATAGCAGGTAGCCTCGCCCACCCTGCGGGTTTAAGCGCAGCACGTTGGCGGATTTGCTGTATTCCACCGCCACCGTATGGGTACCCTCGCGGCTGGTGACAAGGTAATTGCCCGTAACATCGTGGCCGGGAATGAGGTTCGGCATTTGCCCGGCGAGGGCGGGGGTGGCGAGAAGCGTGGCGGCCACAGCGGGAATAAGGCGGCGCATATCGTTCCTCCTGTATGTGTTGCCCCCAGTGTAGGGCAGCGCGGCGCCATGGCCAAGCCGGACAAAAACCCGTAAACGGGCCGCGTATCTTGCGGGGAGTTGGAGCATGAGCGGAGCGAGGCAGCCGGTCATCGGCGTGATCGGCGGATCGGGGCTGTATAATATCGAGGGGCTGACAGACACCAAATGGGTGAAGGTGAACACGCCTTGGGGCGATCCGTCAGATGAGTTCCTTACCGGCAGCTTTCAGGGCGCCAAGGTGGTGTTTCTGCCGCGCCATGGGCGGGGGCATAAGCTCTCCCCTTCCTCGCTCAATTACCGTGCCAATATCGATGCGCTGAAGCGCCTTGGCGTTACGGATATTCTCTCAATGTCTGCCGTTGGCTCGCTGAAGGAAGAGTTGCCGCCTGGGCATTTCGTAATTGTGGACCAGTTTATCGACCGTAGTTTCGCGCGCGAAAAAAGCTTCTTCGGGCCGGGCTGCGTGGCGCATGTCTCCATGGCGCACCCCACCTGCCCGCGCTTGGGCGATGCGCTGGAGGCGAGCCTTAAGGCGTTGAACCTGCCGCATACGCGGGGCGGCACGTATCTGGTTATGGAAGGGCCGCAATTCTCCACGCTGGCGGAGAGCAATCTGTACCGCAGCTGGGGCTGCTCGGTCATCGGCATGACCAACATGCCGGAAGCCAAGCTAGCGCGCGAGGCAGAGATTGATTACGCATCCGTGGCGATGGTGACGGATTATGATTGCTGGCACGAAGAGCATGATGCCGTAACGGTGGAGCAGGTGGTGAAAGTGCTGCTCGGCAATGCCGACAAGGCGCGTGCTTTGGTGAAGGCCGTACTGCCGCGCATTTCCGCCCCGCGCCCGCCCTGCCCCGCCGGGTGCGACATGGCACTGACTCATGCCCTGATTACCGCGCCAGAGGCACGCGACGCGACGGTGCTGAAGACGCTGGATGCGGTGGCCGGACGGGTGTTATGAGTTGACCCGTGAGGGCGGGAGTGTTTCTTACCCCAGCAAAAGGAGCAGACACTATGAGTGATGATTCGGCCGCAATATTCGAAGAGCTGAAGCAGATACGACTGAGACTCGATACGCTGGTCAACCTGCAGCGGCGGACCGAACTCGCGACCTTGGCAAACGCCCTGCTGGGGACACGGCGTAGATCTCTCTCTATTGCCGAAATGCTCGATGTAGTACGCGACATCCAGTTCGCCCGCTACCCGCTCCCTGAAAATCCTGAATACCAGGAATGGGAACAAACCAAGGATGAACGGCTGAATCGCATTTACAAATAGTAAATCCCAGCGGCGGGGATTTGTTAAATCCTCGTCACGCTGCACGAATCCTGTTGCGCTGCCTACGGCGCCATGGCTCGCTCGCACCCGGCCCCGTGTGCGGCGGGCCATGGAGGGGCGGGGTGATGGCGCGGCTGGTCCGGTGGTGTTTGGCGTTTTACCTGCTGCTGGCAGCAGGTATGCCCGCACGGGCCAAGCCAGTGCCTTATTATCTCGACCAGCGCTACGCCACCATCGAATTCTCGACCACAGGGCTGATCGCCACACAGGGTTATTTCCAAAAATTCACCGGCCATCTGGCGCTGGATTTCCAGCATCCGCAAAACAGCTCAGTGGATGTAACCTTGGACGACACCGCCATCACCCTCTCCTGGCCGCCCGGGGTGCAGATGCTGGAATCGCCCGCCTATTTCGATGCCAGTACCCATCCGCATATACGGTTCCGCAGCCTGTCCATTACGCCAGGCAAAGCGGGGCACTATACTATTCTGGGCACGCTAACCATACGCGGCATAACCCGCACGCAGGTTATGGACGCCACCTTGCTGCGCGCCCCCTCCCGCCCCGATGAAGCCGGCACGGCGGATTTCTACGTAACAGGCAAGCTGAAGCGCTCGGCTTTTGGCATGGTGGCCGACCAGGGAGCGGTGGGAAATGTCGTCACGCTGCGGATTCATGCCCGCGTAATGCTCGCCCAGCAGAATCGCCCTGATGGCGGCGTACCCCATGGGCAATGAGCCATTATATATTGTAAACTGCCCCCAGTGACCGGCATGCCGGATGATGTGGAGGATATTATGCAGAACATGGGACAGAGCGGCGAGTCCTGCCCGTTTGAGTTCAACTTCAACCCGGACACGTTCAAGCCGGGTGATACGGTAAGCTACCGCGTACCGGAGCTGGGGGATTTCCCCTTCGTTGGCACCATTCTCGCTGTGTACGACGATTATGTCGAAATCTCACCCAATGATCCCAAGGAGCCGGATAAGCGCATGCGCGGCTCGCGCGAAAGCCGCCCAGTCGTGCCGGGATCCGAGGCATTTTAAGAACATGCCTGGGGGGCTAACACCCTTTACCCCACCCAGATGTGGCAACGCCGCAACCGGCACCGGCATTTTTAATGCCTACCGTTGATATGGCGTTATAACCGAACCATTTGTGGAGCGGCCGTCATCTGGTTGATACGAATTCCAACGGAGGTACTTCATGCACTCTAAATGGTTAACGCTCCCCCTGGCGGGGCTGCTCGCCCTAAGCGGCTGCCAGCCAACCGTGCCAACGGGGCCAACAATCGCGGTAATGCCCGGGCCGCATAAATCCCTGGCGCAATTCCAGAATGATGATGCGGTGTGCCGCTCCTTCGCGCAGAGCCAGAGCTACCAGCCGCAATCGACCGGGCTGAGCAGCCCCACCGGCACCGCGGCGGCCACCACGGTGGGCGGCACGGCGGCGGGCGCGTTGCTGGGCGCGGCGGCAGGCAATGCGGGCATGGGCGCTGCCATTGGCGCTGGCGCCGGGTTGCTGGGCGGCATGGCCTATGGCGCGCATAAGGCTGGTACAGAAAGCGAGAACATGCAGCAGGCCTACAACATTGCCTATGCGCAGTGCATGAAGACCAAGGGTAACTCGGTTCCTGGCACCTAAGGCCGCTGCCTAGCAAAAAGGGCCTGCCCCAGCCATGATCTGGCAGGGGCAGGCCCTTTTTTTATGTCCTTTCCCGCAGGGCATAAAAAAACCCAAGGGCCGCAGCCCTTGGGTGCAAGGCAAGGGGGGGTAAA
>JAKBCX010000251.1 GCA_021807465.1 Pseudomonadota bacterium
CAATCCGGCGAAATCGATGAGAATCCCGCCCGAGAGGTCGCGCAGCACAATCTGGCGGCAGATTTCCGGGATGATGGCGATGTTGAGCGCCATGGGCGCCATGGCGGACCCGGCTGCGGCATCCACATCCAGCAGCGTGGCGGCTTGAGCGGGGGTTATGTGCAAGCTGGCGCCGTGGGGCAGGGGGGCAACGGGTTCGGCCAGAACGGCTATTTCGTCCTCCAGCACCGCATCGAAGGCGGCGGCATCGTAGCGCATCCGCCCCTCTAGCGTTGGGCGCAGCTCCGCCATCAGCGCGTAATCGTCCAGGCGGATGTCTTCCCCCGGCAGCCGTTCCGCCAGCGCGCGCAGCGGGCCGGGGCCGCGCCGCAAGGGGCCGGGTGCTTCGCCATACGGCTCGTCCACCAGCGCCAGGCGGGGGCCTTTATCGTTCTGTGCGGCGCGAGTGATGCGGAAGGCGCCATATTGGCCGATGGACAGGCCCTTGCCCCCGGCGCTGTCCGGCAGAAAGCCGGATAATTCCGCCCCCAGCGCCACAAACCGCCCGGCCAAGCCCGGCATCACCGCATCCACACGCCCGGTATAAACGTCGCCCACGGCGGCTTCGGCTGATAAATCCCACAAATAGAATTCGCGCAGCACATCACCGCGTAGCAACGCCAGACGCACGATCTCACCCCGGCGCGAGGCCGCGATCACCGCCAGCCCAGCCCGCGCAACAGCGCGGCGGTTTCGTGCAAAGGCAGCCCCACCACGGCGGAATAGGAGCCGGAGAGAAAATCGATGAACGCGGCCGCGCGGCCCTGAATGGCATAGCCCCCGGCCTTGCCCTCCCATTCGCCGCTGGCCAGGTAATCGCGTATTTGTCCGTCATCCAGCCGGGCAAACCCCACTACCGAGGCCACAACCCGGCTCGCCACCCGGCCATTAGGCGCGCGCACGGCCAGCCCAGTAAAAACTTTGTGACGGCGGCCAGAGAGCAGCCGCAAATAGTGTTCCGCCTCGTCCCGAGTCGCTGTTTTGTGCAGAATGCGTGCCCCCGCGCTTACCACCGTATCGGCGGCGATGGTGAAACTCCCGTCAGGCGGCCCCAGTTTTTCAGATGCCAAGCGCTTGGCATAGGCGCGCGGCGCCTCACCCGGGAGCGGCGTTTCGTTAATCTCAGGGGCAAAAATGCGGGCTGGCTCTATGCCGATCTGCCGCAATAATTCCAGCCGGCGCGGACTGGCCGAGGCGAGGGTTACTTGAACCGGCCCGCCGGCGGATTCCGGCATTACTTGAAGCGAAATGTAATACGGCCCTTGGTCAGATCGTACGGGGTCATCTCGACATTCACCCGGTCTCCGGCCAGCACGCGGATGCGGTTCTTGCGCATCTTGCCGCTTGTATGGGCCAGAATCACGTGGTCATTATCAAGCTTCACGCGAAACATCGCGTTGGGCAGCAGCTCGGTCACCTGGCCGCTGAATTCGATCATGTCTTCCTTTGACAAACACAACTCCGATCATGGGTAAAAAATACTGGCGCTCAAATGAGCCTGGAATCCGTTCCGGTCAAGATTTTACGTAGCGCGGCCCCGCAACCCGGGCCTGCGTGGCCTGTTAGCCACGGCCCAGGCGCACCGCCACCGAGCTGGCATGGGCGGTCAGCCCCTCGGCCTTGGCAATGGTTACCGCCGCCGGGCCAAGTACCGCCAAAGCGGCGGGGGAGAGCGAGATATAGGTGGTGCGCTTGAGGAAATCGTAAACCGAAAGCCCGGAGGCGAAGCGCGCCGTGCCGGAGGTGGGCAGCACATGGTTTGGCCCGGCCACGTAATCGCCCATGGCCTCGGGGGTGGATTTGCCCAGGAACACCGCGCCCGCATGGCGGATACGCGGGAACATGCGGAACGGCTCGGTCACCATAAGCTGCACATGCTCGGCGGCGATGCGGTTGGCCAGATCCTCTGCTTCGTCCCAGTTTTGCACCAGAATGATGGCGCCGTGCCGTTTCCAGCTTGTGCGGGCAATATCCGCGCGCGGCAGCGTGGCCAGCGCGGTGCTCACCGCGCGTTCCACCGCCTGGGCAAAGGCGGTGCTGTTGGTAATGAGGATGGATTGCGCGTCCTCATCATGCTCGGCCTGGGCCAGAAGGTCGTAGGCCACATGAACGGGGTCATTGTCTTCATCCGCGATAATCAGCACCTCGGACGGCCCCGCGATGGAATCGATGCCCACCTGCCCGAAGACCTGCCGCTTGGCCTCGGCCACATAGGCATTGCCCGGCCCCACAATGCGGTCCACCGGGTGGATGCTTTGCGTGCCATAGGCCAAAGCCGCCACGGCCTGAGCGCCGCCAATGCGGTAAATCTCGGTCACCCCGGCCAGATGGGCCGCGGCCAGCACCAGCGGGTTGAGCACGCCATCGGGCGAGGGCACGGTCATCACCAGCCGCTGCACCCCGGCCACGCAAGCGGGGATGGCGTTCATCAGTACCGAGGACGGGTAGGAGGCCTTGCCGCCCGGCACATACAGCCCCACCGCGTCCAGCGGCCCCCAGCGCAGCCCGGTGGTGGCGCCGGTCTCGTCGGTAGCCTCCAAATCGCGCGGTAATTGCGCGCGGTGGAAGGTTTCGATGCGCTTTGCCGCCAGCGCCAGCGCCTCGCGCAATTCGCGCGGGGTTTCCGCCACGGCGGCTTTAATCTCTGCCTCGGTCACGCGCAGGGCGGCTGGCTCATGCCGGTCGAACCGCTTGGTGTAATCCAGCAGCGCCGCATCGCCAGTGGCGCGCACGGCGGTGATAATCTCCGCCACCGCGTCATGCATTTGTGGCGAGGTCACGGCCCGGTGCATCAGCTTGGCAAATTCCGCCTCGAAATCCGCCTGGGCTGTGGTCAGCATTTTCATGGGGTCAGCGCCTTCCTGAAGGCTTCGATCCAGGCGCCCATCTCATCGGGCCGTGTTTTCAGCGCGATGCGGTTGACGATGAGCTTGGAGGAGACCTGCGCGATGACATCCGTCTCCACCAGCCCGTTGGCCTTCAGGGTGGAGCCGGTTTGCACCAAATCCACAATCACGCGTGAAAGCCCCAGCCCCGGCGCCAGCTCCATCGAGCCGTTGAGCGCCACAATCTCGGCCTGCACGCCCTTGGCGGCGAAATGCTTCTTGGCCACGTTGGGGTATTTGCTGGCCACGCGCAGGGCAGAGGCGCGGGTGAAATCCGTGTTGCCCGCCTCGTCTTTTGGCTCGGCCACCGAGATGCGGCATTTTCCGATGCCCAAATCCAGTGGCGCGTAAATTTCCGGGTAGTCGAACTCCATCAGCACATCGCCGCCGCAAATGCCCAGTTGCGCCGCGCCAAAGGCGACGAAGGTGGCCACGTCGAACGAGCGCACGCGGATGGCGTCCAGCCCTGGATGGTTGGTGGGGAAGCGCAACCGGCGGGAGGATTCGTCGGCATAATCCGCCTCGGGGTAAATCCCGGCACGGGCCAGCAAGGGGCCGGCCTCGTCCAGAATCCGGCCTTTGGGCAGAGCAATTACAAGCGACATGGCGCCGCCCTTACCATTGGCCCGTATGGGTGGCTAGGGCGGCGTGCGCGGGGCGGTTAGGCGGTTTGGGGCATTAGCGCGTCATCCAGCGCCTGGGCGCGTGCCGCCGCCGGGCGGGCATTGATGCGGGCCGTGTAATCCTGGAAGGCGGGGCGGGATTCGAACAGGCCAAACTGCATGGCAAAGCCAAGCAGCCCGCCCACGTACAGGTCAGC
>JAKBCX010000252.1 GCA_021807465.1 Pseudomonadota bacterium
GGTGCAGCAGGGCAGCCGCCTCGCCCGCCACGGCCTGGGCCTGCGCGCATGGCACCAAATCCACCTTGGTCACGGCAATCACCGCCCGGCGCAGCCCCAGCAGCCCGGCAATCTCCACATGCTCCACTGTTTGCGGCTTTACCCCCTCATTGGCCGCCACCGCCAAAAGCACGGCATCAATGCCCGTGGCGCCAGCCACCATGGTCCGCACAAAACGCTCATGGCCAGGCATGTCTATCAGGTCTATCGCCCGTCCATCCCCCAGGCCCAGCCGCGCAAAGCCCAGCGTTATGGAAATACCGCGCGCTTTCTCTTCGGCCAGACGATCCGTCTCCTCACTGGTCAGGGCGCGCACCAGGGCGGTCTTGCCATGGTCCACATGGCCAATAACGCCCACCACCAAGCTCATGCGGCCAGCACCTTCCGCAGCGTCCCGGCCAGTAAAGGCAGCTCCGCATCGCTCACCGTCAGCATATCCAGCAGCAGCCGCCCCTCGCTTATACGGCCCACCACGGCGGGCACCCCGGCGCGCAGCGCGGCGGCGGCGGCTTTAGCCCCGGCGGGCGGGGTCAGCGCCACGGCCCAGCTTTCAATCCGCTCCTCGGGCAGCGCCCCGCCGCCCGCGAACGCCTCGCTCCGCGCCAATTCACCGCAGCCCAGCCGTGCCAACAAATCCTCCGCCCGGCGGCGCAGCAGCGCGCCGCTCTGGCGCAGCATGGCGTAAACCGGCACACACTCCGGCCTGTCGCGATGCAGCCGCAGCGTGGCCTCCAGCGCGGCAAGAGACATTTTATCCAACCGCAACGCGCGCAGCAGCGGGTGTTTGCGCAGCCGGTCCACTACGTCCGCCCGGCCCAGAATCAGCCCCGCCTGCGGCCCGCCCAGCAGCTTGTCTCCGCTGCACGTCACCAAATCCGCCCCCGCCGCCAGCGCCTGGCCCAAGGTTGGCTCGGCGCTGCCTGGCGCTTGCTGCAACAGCCCGCTGCCAAGGTCCGCCACCAGCAGCAGCCCCCGCTCCCGCGCCAGCCCGGCCAGCTCGTCGATACTGGCCTCCGCCGTAAACCCTATGGTGCGGAAATTGCTCTGATGCACTTTCAACAGCACCTTGGTCTCCGGCGTAATGGCGGCGCGGTAGTCTTCCAGGCGCGTCTTGTTGGTCGCCCCCACCTCCACCAGCCGCGCCCCGCCCTGGCGGATAACATCCGGCACGCGGAACCCGCCGCCAATCTCCACCAGCTCCCCGCGCGAGACGATGACTTCTCCGCCCCCGCTCAAAGCGCTCAGCGCCAATAAAATGGCCGCCGCCCCGTTATTCACCGCCAGCGCGCCCTCCGCTCCAGTCAGCTCGCGCAAAAGCGGCTCCAGCGCCTGGGTGCGCGAGCCGCGCTTGCCGCTCTCCAGGTCAAATTCCAGGTTGCAATAACCCGCCGCCACATCGGCCACGGCCTCAATGGCCTCCTGCGCCAGCGGCGCGCGGCCCAGATTGGTGTGCAGCACAATACCCGTGGCGTTTATGGCCCGGCGCAGCCCCGGCAGAAGCCGCGCATCCAGCACCGCACCCGCACGGGCCAGCAAAGCAGGCGGCACGGGTACTGGACCAGCCCCGGCGCCAAGCTGGGCGCGCACATCCGCCAGCGCGCCGCGCAGCGCCTCCACCACCGCCACCCGGCCATGGGTGGCGCACAACGCCTCTGCCTCGGGCAATTCCAGCAATTTCTGTATTTGCGGCAGGGTGCGGCGCGGGTTCTCGTCCTCTGGCACGGGCAGCTTCCTCGGGGCTGTTTCGCGCTTCCGCGCGATGCTAATGTAGTGTCCAGCATCCACAATAAGGCGTTCGGGGAAACAAAACCATGACCGGCGAAGACATCAAGCTCACATCTCTGGCCCATGGCGGCGGCTGCGGCTGCAAACTCTCCCCCGCCGTGCTGCGCGAGCTGCTCTCTGGCATGCCGCAAACCGGCCACTTTCCCAACCTGCTCGTGGGCACGGAAACCAGCGACGATGCCGCCGTGTACCGCATCAACGGTACTCAGGCCGTGGTTTCCACCACCGATTTTTTCATGCCCATCGTCGATGACGCGTTCGATTTCGGACGCATCGCCGCCGCCAACGCGCTGTCAGACATTTACGCCATGGGCGGCAAACCGCTTATGGCATTGGCCCTGCTTGGCATGCCACTGGGCAAGATCGCGCCGGAGCAGGTGCGCGCCATACTGGCCGGCGGCGCCGCCATCTGCGCCGAAGCCGGAATCCCCGTGGCGGGCGGCCATTCCATCGACTCCCCCGAGCCAATTTACGGCCTGGCCGTAACCGGGCTGGTGAACCCGGCGCGCGTGCTGCGCAATAACGGCGCGCAGGCCGGCGATGTGCTGCTTTTCAGCAAGCCGCTCGGTGTGGGCATTATCAGCGCCGCGCTCAAATCCGGCAAATTGCCGCCCGCCGACGCGCAAGCGCATTACCATGCGCTGATTGCCACCACCACCAAGCTGAACGCGGTGGGCCATGATCTGGCCAGCCTGCCGGAGGTGCATGCTGTTACCGATGTTACCGGCTTCGGCCTGTTCGGCCATGGGCTGGAAATCTGCCGCGGCTCCGGCCTCGCCGCGCATATCAATTTCAGCGCCCTGCCTTTGCTGCCCGGCATACCAGGCCTTGCCCGCGCGCCCTACCGCACCGGCGCCGCCGTGCGGAACTGGGACTCTTACGGCGAAGAGGTGGAACTAACCCCCGGCATCGAAGACTGGCAGCGCGACATTATGGCCGACCCGCAAACCAGCGGCGGGCTGCTGGTTGCCGTGGCGCCGCAAGGCGCCGAAGCCGCCCTGGCCACGCTACGCGCCGCTGGCTTCGCCCAGGCCGCCGCCATTGGCAGGCTCGAAGCCGGAACGCCCAGAATAATCGCCGCGCCCTAACCCAGCCTGGCTTTCAACCAAGCCCCGCAGGCCGCGATTGCCTCCTTGCCCATCGGCACGGGGAAAGACAGAAACCCGTGGATCGCCTCACTGTAATGCACTGCCTCGGTGGGCACGCCTTCCTCTTGCAGCCTTTTGGCGTAGGCCATTCCCTGGTCGCGCAGCGGGTCGTATTGCGCCGTAAGCACATAAGCGGGCGGCAGCCCGGCCAATGTGGCGGCGCGCAGCGGTGAAATGCGCGGGTCAGCGGGATCGGCCGCGCCTATGTAACATTCGTGGTAATAGGCCATGTCCTCCTGGCTCATGTAATAGCCCTCGCCCGTCTCCAGCATCGAACCCGTGGGCGCGCCGGAAAAATCGGTGCCCGGATAAATCAGCAACTGCGCCGCCAGCTTCGGCCCGCCCTTGCCGCGCAAGTTCTGCGCCACCACGGCGGCCAGATTCCCTCCCGCGCTGTCTCCCGCCACGGCCAGGCGCGTGGCATCGGCACCAATTTCTCCTGCATGCGCCACGCCCCATTCCAGCGCGGCCAGGCAATCATGCAGCGCCGCCGGAAACGGGTGCGCTGGCGCCAGGCGGTAGGAGACGGAAAGCACCACCGCATCCGCCGCCAAAGCCAGCAGGCGCGTCAGCTCGTCATGCGTGTTCACGTCCCCCGAGATGAATCCGCCGCCATGGTAGTAAATAACCAGTGGCAGCACCGCATCGCGCCGCGGCGCGTAAATGCGCACGGGCAGCTTGGCCTCCGCTGTCTCCAGCACATGGTCTTCCACATGCGCCACCGGCGTTACCGGCCCCATCATGCCGGGCTGAAAATCCAAAGG
>JAKBCX010000253.1 GCA_021807465.1 Pseudomonadota bacterium
TTATGGTTCATCGAATTGTCAGTTTTGGCCCGCTGCCAAGCCATTGCCCCGCAAGCACACAGCCGCCACCGGTAAGGCGCCAGTGCCCGGATGGCGGTCTTGCCAACGGCGCGCTGCGGGGGAAATGTGCCATGGGCAAGACGAAGGCAAAAGCGAAGGTAAAAGAGGCAAAAGACAAGAAAAAGGGCAAGGCCAAGGGGGGAATGAAGGCGAAGGCCAAGCCGGATGAGGCGCCCGCGCGCGTTTCCGCCCCGGCTGGAACGAGCCTTTATACGGACGGCGCACCGTTTGACCGCGTGCAATATCTTGAAGCCAAGCTCATTTTGAAGCCGGAGCGCTTTACCTCGGTGCAGAGCTTCCGCAGCTTCGGCAAGATTGTACAGCGCACCGCCAAGCGACTTGGTGTTGGTTTTATCGAGGATCCCAAAGCTGGTTTGCGGCCTGAAATCCGCGAGGTGACATTTTTCGATACGCCCGATTTCGCGCTTTATAATAACGCCTTCATTCTGCGGCGGCGCATTTCTTACGTGGATGGCTTTCCCGTTGGCGACCCGGAAATTGTCTGCAAATTCCGCCACCCGGATGAGACGCTGGCCGCGGCGATGGATATGCGCCCCAAGATTCAGGGCAGTTACCGTATCAAGTTCAAATCCGAGGTGCTGCCGCTGAAGGATGAAATCGGCGGGTTCCGGCGGCTATTTTCGCATAATTGCCAGTTTGGCCTCAGCCAGACACGCGATGGCGACAGAACCTCGCTGGCCGCGCTGAGCCGCGCCTTTCCTGGTATTGCCACACTCAACCGCCCCGGAACCGAGCATGTTAAGCTGGTGAATGAGGGGATTGTGGAGGAGGTGCTGCTGCCGCTGGGCAAGCTGGATTTCGGCCAGGGTGTTGTTGGCAAATGCGATGTCTCGCTCTGGCGCACGCGCGGCGAGCATAAGCCGCTTGTTGGTGAATTCGCGTTCCAGGTGAGATTCAACCGCCGCGAGGATATAGGCTCGCCGCCGCGCAAACTTGGCGCCGAATTCTACACCGTATTGCAGCACGAGGTTGCTGATTGGCTGCTGCTGGGCATTACCAAGACGGCGATGGTTTACCGCCTTAACGGCGTTTTGCCGGCAAGCCATGAGTGAGCCTGTGCCCGTGCCGCCGGGCGGCCCGTTGCGTGTTTCGCTCGCGCAGGTGTTTCTGCAATTCTTCATTATCGGCATCACCAGTTTTGGCGGCCCTGTTCCTTATTTACGCGGACGGCTTGTGGCGAAGCTGAAATGGCTGGACGATAAGGAATTTGTCGAGCTTCTTTCCATAAGCCAAAGTCTGCCTGGGCTGAATGCGACAAATCTCGCGGTTTTGGTGGGGGAGCGGCTATGCGGTCCCGCCGGGGCTGTTGCCGCCATTATCGCCATTTGCCTGCCGGGCGGGCTGTATATGTTCGGCGCCGGTATTTTCTATCGCATCCATGGTGACCATGCCTGGGTTACATCGGCGCTGAAGGGCATTGCCGCGGCCTCGATCGGGCTTGTTCTCTCCACCGTCGTGCAGCTCGCCAAGCGTTCGCTCAGCGGGCATGCGGACTTCATTTTCATTGCACTTACCGTGCTGGCGGTGAACCGGTTTCATTTCTCGGTGCCGGAGGCGCTGATTGGCGTTGGCTTGGCGGCCATAATTTGGCACCGCCCGCGCCGCGCGCCGCAGGCGGCGCCCACGGAATGAGCAGGCGCAACACCTACTGCAAAGGCTGATGGATATGGATCAAATCCTCGCGGTCATCCGTGTTTTCTCTTATCTCTCGCTGCTGACTGTTGGCGGCGGGATGGCCGCTTTCCCCGAAATGAAGGCGGAGGTGGTTGGCATCCATCATTGGGTGGATTTTAGCCAGCTCATCCATTTTTACTCGCTTGGCCAGATGGTGCCTGGCCCGAATATGATGATGATTGTGCCCATTGGCGACTGGGCGGCGGGGCCGCTTGGCGCGGTTGCCGCTGTGGCGGCATTTTTTGGCCCCACCGCGGTGCTGACTTATGTGGTTGGGCGGTTATGGAAACGCCTGGAAGCCTGGCCGTGGCGTGCCTCTATACAGAAGGGCCTGGCGCCTGTTTCTGTTGGGCTGCTGCTGGCCGGCTGTTTTACCATGGCGAAGGGCACGATTTCGGGCGTTGAAACGGCATCCATTTCGGCCGGTGTGCTGCTGATTTTGTTGCAGTATAAAATCAATCCCGCTTTGCTTGTGATTGGCGGGGGGATTGTTGGCCTGCTCTCGTTTTGATGATTTGGGCGGGGAGTGGAAACGTGACGATATCCCCGCCTGCGCGGGGATGACGTTTGCGGGAAGATTCGGGAACGGAGTATTGCCATGCCCCGATACGGCACTTAGCCGAGTGTTTCCTTGAAGAGTTTCAGCAGCACATCCCAATGGCGGGCGGCGGCTTCCGGCTTGTAGGCGGGCAGGTCGCGCACGGCGAAGCCGTGATGCGCCCCGGAGTATGTTTCGAATTCGTAGTTCACCTTGGCGGCGTCCAGCGCCTGTTTCAGCCGGGCTTCCTGCTCTGCGGGGAAGGTGGCGTCTTCCACTGCCGCACCGATATAGAGGCGCGCCTTGATGGCGCTGGCGAATTGGTGCGGGCTGTCTGGCGTATCCGCGCCAAGATAGCCGCCATGAAACGAGGCTGCGGAGGCGAAGCTGTTGGGGAAGGCGCCGGCGGCGGTAATGGCGGCATGGCCGCCCATGCAATAGCCGGTGGCACCAAATTTTTGCCCCTTAACCTCGGGCCGCGTGGCGATGAATTTGAGGTAGGCTTCCGTATCCGCCACTTTGCGGGCGCGGGTTAGGCTGCCGACCCATTCCATCAGTTTGGCCCGGCGCGCCTCATCGGCGAATACGGCTGGCGGGTCCATGGGCGGGTAGGCGCCGAAACGGTAATAGGCGTCGGGCAGCAGCACGGCGTAGCCGGCATCGGCCAGTTTCTGGCCCATTTCCCACATGGCGGGGCGGATGCCGAGGCCATCCATGAAGAAAATAACGCCGGGCCAGGGGCCTGTGCCGGTGGAGGGGGTGAAGAGAGAGGCGGGGCAGGTGCCGTCGCTGGTCGGGATTGTTACGTCTTGACGGGGCATGGGCAGCATCCTTTCACGCATGGTTTGCGGCAGGTTTAGGGGGCACGCGGCGGCGGTGCAAATACTGGCCGCGCGGGACGCGCGGTGCCGTATTTGTTGCTGGAGAGGCTGCCAGGCTGGATGAGGGACAGGATGAACGGTACCGCAAGCGGCAGGCCGAGCGCGAAAAAAGCGGCATAGGCAAGCCGGGGCAGGAAAGGATTGGCGGCCAGCAGCCCGCCTACCCCGCCCGCAACAAGTGAGCAGCCCAGCCCGCCCGGGAGGGTCCACCAGCCGGAGCGCCCGGCATCGTGCAGGCGCCGGACCTGCACCGAGAAAAGCGGGGTGATGGCGCTGAAGAAGACGAGATGCACCACCAGGGCCAGAAACAGAAATATAAAGGCTGGCAGCACGGCCGCGCCCAGGGCTTGGGCGGCGGTTTGGATGAGTAGGGGTTTGAGCGCGGGGAGATTGCCGGGATTCGCTAAAAGCTGGCTGATATTGATGGTTTGCAGCCCCTGCGCCGGGGCCGCCCCGTTATGCTTCAGCGTGGTGCCGGCAATGCTCAGCCCTTTGCCCAGCAGCCTGGTTAGCCCCGTGAAAACCCAGAACAGCCAGTATTCCGCCCGGCTGGCGCGGCCGG
>JAKBCX010000254.1 GCA_021807465.1 Pseudomonadota bacterium
CGTCTTTCTCGGTGTTCTACGTGGTGATGATCCTGCTGCTCTTCAGCATGATTATGCGCCCCGTGGCGTTTGAATACCGCTCGAAGGTGAATGCCAAGAAATGGCGCGGCACCTGGGACTGGGCTTTCCTCATCTCCGGCGCGCTGCCCATGATTATTTATGGCGCGGCCTTCGGGAACGTGATGCAGGGCGTGGGGTTCCATTATAGCTGGACCGGGCAGTATTTTCAGGATGAATCCTTCCTGTCCTACCTGCTCAACCCGTTTGCCATTCTGTGCGGCGTGTTGTCGCTCTCGCTTTCCATCTACCAGGGCGGCACCATGCTTATGCTGCGTGGCGAGGAACCTATCTATTCACGCGCGCGCGGCTTTGCCATTGGCGGGGCGCTGGTGGCGGCGGTGCTGTTCATCATTGGCGGCCTGTGGGTGGCGCATATCAAGGGCTATGTCTTTACCTCGCCGGTGGACCCAGGCATGGCGCCAACCCCGCTGAATGGCCCGGGTGTGGCTGTGCAGAAGGGGGCATGGATGGATAATTACCATGCCTACCCGCTGCTCTGGGTGCTGCCGGCGCTGGGCGTGCTGGGTATGCTGGGCGGTGCGGCCATGGCGGCGGCGCGCAAGCCAGTACTGGGCTGGTGGCTGGGGGCGTTGGCGTGGATTGGCGTGATCTTCACTACCGGGGCCAGCATGTTCCCGTTCCTCATGCCGTCCTCCACCATGCCCAGCCAGAGCCTGACGGCGTGGAATGCCACGGGGTCGCAATATAATCTCGGCTGGATGCTGTTCTTCGCCCTGGTCTTCACCCCTATTATCATCACCTACACCTCATGGTGCTTCTACGTGATGCGCGGCAAGGTGAAATCTGCCGACGTCGCCAAGAACACACACGGTTACTAAGGAGTTTCGCAATGGGTAAATACGCGAAAATATTTAGCTTGGCCGTGGTGCTGGCGCTGGCCATCTTGCTGGCGGTGGTGGCCGGCGATTACGGGCCTTGGTATTTTGCCTGGCTGGTGGGCACCACGATGATTGTGCTTATCGCCGCGGCTGGTGCCGTGCTGTACGATACGCAGGAAGAACGCGGGGAAAAGGAGAGCTGACATGCTGGGCGATCTGGAAGGACTCATCATCTTTATCCCCTTCGTTTATCTCGGTCTTGCCGGGATAGCTTATCTTATCATGCGTAAATATTATCCATGACAAGAAGCCCGGCGCGGATGGCGTGCCGGGCTTTTTGTTTTGGGGCTTGGTTATACTGGCTCGATATAATCCAGCTCTTCGGCAAAAAAGGCGAGGAGCAGCTTTTGCCCGTTGGCCTGTACCAGCCTGGCACGGTGATATTGGCCATTAAATTCAAGTGTGAAGAATTTCGCGGTTTCGTCCAAGGGCGCGAAAACCTCCACCACGGCGCCAGAGTTGGAAAACTCCAGAACGGTGCACCCTATAAGCCGTGGCCGTGGTCCGCTCAGGCCAAGCCGGCCAGGCAGGTTTAGGCTGGACCGGCGGATGAAATAATCCTCGCGCGATGGTGGACGCGCGCGCTGGGTCATCGTCTGGCGCATGAGGCCGCTCCCGGTATTATAACGTGTTACCGGAACGCATAAGCACGCCGCGCCATAATGACGAATCACATCATTGCGAGGCCGTGCCGGGTGCGGATCACATCAATGTGAGGCCGTGCGCCAAATAGGGGCGGGGGATTACCCCTGCGCGGCGATGCGGTGATATGCGCGGCCATGATAGATAAGCCCCGCGCCTGAGGGGCCGAGATGGATGGCCTGCACGCTGCCGAACATCACGCTATGCGTCCCAACCTCCACAATCTGGCTTACCGTGCAGTCCAAAGCCGCGGCCGCGGCGGCCAGCACAGGCGCGCCCGTGGCCAGGCGGGTCCATTTTGCGTGAGAGAAGCGCTCCGCCATCGGCATTTTGCCGGCAAAGATGGGAGACAGCTCCTCTTGGTCTGGGGTGAGGATGTTGACACAGAAAATGCCCGCTTCCTTGAAAATTTCATGCTGGCTGGAATTACGGTTCATGCAGACCAGGATCGTCGCCGGGTCGTCAGTCACGCTGCACACGGCAGAGGCGGTAAAGCCGTTATCGCCTTCGGCGCTATGGGTGGTGATGATGTTCACCGCCGCGCCGAGCCGCGCCATTGCCTCGCGGAAATTAGCGCGGTCTGTGGGAAATATATTAGTCATGCGTTCGCACTCCCGAACAGAAATTCGATAATTGCCCCTGACTTATGACAGATTGGCGATTTGTAAAGCGCTGTGGGGGAGTATGGGCCCGGATGGACGGGTTCAATTTGGCTCGAAGATGAATTCCAGGCCAATCTGGTTGCCGTCGCTCCAGGCGCGCCGGGCGCGGTTATACAGGCCGAGAAATTCGATGGAAAACAGATCTGGGCAGGGTTCGAGCTGGCTGAACGTACTCACGCGGAGGCCGGTATCGGACATGTCGAGAATTTCGCATGTCACCAGCCCTGGTGCCAGGCCGCCATAGGCCAGGCGCCCCTTCATGTTCATGGCATTCCGCTGGGCCGCGCGTTGTTCACGCGTGGCCATGCGGCTGGAAAACTCGGGAACCTGTGGGTCCATGATACGCTCCTATAAGGCGCGGAATAATCGAGAATTATATACGCCATTTGACGGGCGGGGAAGCATGGTAAATGCTGTACTGCCTAAAACGCATGGGAGGCGTTTCCGCCGCCGCCGTGGTAAATAAGTGCGGCGGCGGCCGGTTATTGGCTTTTAGAACAGCTGCTTATGCTGCGGCACTGTTGCGGATCAGGTAGTCGAAAGCCGAGAGCGCGGCCTTGGCGCCGTCGCCAGCGGCGATCACGATCTGTTTATACGGCACGGTGGTGGCATCGCCCGCCGCGAATACACCCGGCGCCGAGGTCTCGCCGCGCGCATCTATCTCTATTTCCCCGCGCTGGGTGAGCTTCAGTGAGTCCTTCAGCCATTCCGTGTTGGGCACAAGCCCAATCTGCACGAAAATGCCTTCCAGCTCGATATGGCGCAGCTCATCCGTGGCGCGGTCCTTGTAGCTTATGCCGGTTACCTTGCTGCCATCGCCATGCACCTCGGTGCTCAGCGCGTATTTAATGATGGTGGTGTTGGGCAGGCTTTCCAGCTTGCGTTGCAGCACCGCATCGGCGCGCAATTCCTTGTCGAACTCGATGAGCGTGACATGGGCGGTGATGCCGGCCAGGTCGATGGCTGCCTCGACCCCGCTATTGCCGCCGCCGATAACCGCCACGCGCTTGCCCTTGAACAGCGGCCCGTCGCAATGCGGGCAATAGGCCACGCCTTTGTTGCGGTATTCCTGCTCGCCGGGCACGCCCATCTGCCGCCAGCGCGCGCCGGGGGCCAGGATAAGGCTGCGCGTCTGCAGCGTGGCGCCATTGGCCAGCTCCAGCCCAATCAGCCCGCCCGGCGCATTGGCCGGCACCACGCGCACGGCGCGTTGCAGGTTCATAATGTCCACGCCGTAATCGCGCACATGGGTTTCCATATCCACGGCAAAGCGCGGGCCTTCGGTATGCGGCACGGAGGGGAAGTTCTCAATGCCCATTGTATCCAGCACCTGGCCGCCAAAACGCTCGGCCAGCACCCCGGTGCGTATGCCCTTGCGCGCGGCATAAATGGCCGCTGCGGCACCGGCGGGGCCGCCGCCCGCAATCAGCACCTCGA
>JAKBCX010000004.1:0-12965 GCA_021807465.1 Pseudomonadota bacterium
CTCTTACAGGTTCCTATTCCTTTGCCCGTCCTGACGGTGTTCAGATTCTCGTCGAATCGATGGCGGCGAATCGGCCGACTCGGGTACAATCCGTACTGTAAGCTGCGCAGGAGGGAGGTCCATGGCGACGATTTCTGTAACGAATCGCCCATATTTCATTGTGCTGGGCAATGAGAAAGGAGGTTCGGGCAAATCCACCACTGCCATTCACATCATCATCTCCCTGCTGCGCGAGGGGTATCAGGTTGGCGCCATGGACCTCGATGCCCGGCAAGGCACGCTGGCGGGCGCGCTTTCCGCAAGGCGCTATTTTGTGGACAGCAAGGGGGTGGAGTTACCCTTGCCCAGCTTCCGCGCCGTTCACCGCTCCAGCCACGAGCACCGGGCCGAGGCCGAGGCCGAGGAATGCGCCGCCTTCAATGGCGCGGTAGCCGAATTGCAGGCGGAGGGCGCGGAAATCATCGTCATAGACTGCCCCGGCGCTGATACCCATCTCTCCCGCTTCGGCCATTCTCACGCCGATACGCTCATCACCCCCATCAATGACAGTTTTGTCGATTTCTCAATGCTGGCGAAAGTCGAGCCGGATAACCACGACATCGTAAACCCCAGCATCTACTCCGAAATGGTATGGGAAGCCCGCAAGGCGCGTTTCACCCGGGACCGCGGCAAGTTCGACTGGATTGTGATGCGCAACCGCCTGGCCGCATCCGAGGCACGCAACAAGCGCGATGTGGGAGAAACTCTGGAGCTTCTGGCCAAGCGCATTGGCTTCCGCACCGTTAAGGGGTTTGGTGAACGCGTGATCTTCCGCGAGCTGTACTTGCAGGGCCTTACGCTGATGGATGTGAAAGAGGCCAATATCGGCATCGCCATGGGCTTGTCGCACGTCGCCGCGCGTAACGAGGTGCGGGCACTGGTCTCCGCCATCAAGCTACCGCCCGCCAAGTTAAGGATGGTGGCATGATGCATTAAAAATCATTTAATTTCAATAGTTTACAATAGGTTCATCTGAGATTTTCCAGGCCGCATGTCAAGCGGCTGCAAATAAGGGCTTCACCATTACTGGCTCTGCTGCCAAAATGAAACGCAGAATTACCGCAGGGCAGAATTACCGCAGGGATGAAGCCGATTTACACCACCAGGCCAGCCGCGCCACCGGAGCGCCGCGCATGAGCGAGAGTCCGCCCACCTATGGCAAGGCAGGGCTTGTCATCATTGCCGTCTGCACCATGTTCGCCACGCTCATGCAGGCGCTGGATACCACCATCGCCAACGTGGCGCTGCCCTACATGCAAGGCTCCATGTCAGCCAGCCAGGATGAAATTGACTGGGTGCTGACAAGCTACATAGTTGCTGCCGCCATCATGACGGCGCCTACCGGGTTTCTGGTATCGCGCTTTGGGCGCACGCGGGTTTACGTCACCTCCATCATCGGCTTCACCATCGCTTCGGCTCTGTGCGGCGCGGCGCAGTCGGTGGAGCAGATTGTGCTGTGCCGTTTGCTCCAGGGCGCGTTTGGCGCGGCCCTTATTCCTCTCTCACAAACCGTGCTGCTGGAGTTATTCCCGCGCGAGAAGCGTGGGCTGGCCATGTCCTTCTGGGGCATCGGCGTGCAGGTGGGGCCCATCGCCGGCCCGTTCGTTGGCGGCTTTCTTACCGAGAATTTCTCTTGGCGCTGGGTGTTCTACGTGAACGTGCCATTTGGCATAATGGCGGCTCTAGGGCTGCTTTTTTACCTCAGGGAGACTAAGCGCAACCATACCATGCGCGTGGATTGGCTCGGCTTTGCCGCGCTCAGCCTGGCGGTGGGTGCCATCCAGCTTCTGTTTGACCGTGGCGAGGTAGTGGACTGGTTCAGCTCCACCGAGATCATCATCGAGGCGGTGGTGGCCGGAACAAGCTTTTATGTGTTCGTTGTGCAGATGCTACTTGGGCGTGAGCCGTTCCTTTCGCCAAAGCTGTTTACCGATTCGAATTTCGTCATCGGCACCTTTCTGGTCTTTCTCGTCGGACTCAACCAGTTCGCCACCTTGGCGCTGCTCTCGCCCTATTTGCAAAATCTGGCCGGAGATCCGGTTATCATGACCGGCTTCCTGCTCGGGCCGCGCGGTATAGGCATGATGTGCGCCATGCTCATTGCCGGGCAGGTTTTGGGCAAGATCGACGTTCGCCTAATGGTTGGCGCGGGCTTTGTCATCGCCATTTACGCCATGCTCAGTTTCACACGCTGGACGCCGGATGTCTCGCATGAGGAGATCATCGTCAACGGCATCACACAGGGCTTGGGCGCGGGCTTTATCTTCATGCCGCTCAGCACGGTCATCTACGCCACCTTGCCAGCCAATTTGCGCGTCGAGGCAGCGGGCGTGTTTAACCTGCTGCGCAATCTCGGCAGCGCACTCGGCATTTCCATCACAGGCGCGCTGCTGCAAACCAATACGCAGGTCAATCACGAAATCCTCGGTAGCGTCATCACCCCCTTCAACCGCGCGCTGCAAAGCGGGGCGGTGGGCCAGCTTTGGAACCCGGATACGGCAGCGGGCGCGGCGGCACTGGATTCCGTTATCAACAATCAAGCCAACATCATCGCCTATTCTGACGACTTCAAGCTGATGCTGGTCATCACTGCGGTGGTAATGCCGCTTGTGCTGCTGCTGCGGCCAAATAAAACGCAAGTGCTGGTGTCAGACGAAGAAAAGGCGCAGGCGCTGCATTAACGCGCTCCCCTTGCATCCAGCCCGCATTTGCCCCAGTTCCCAAGCATGGAGACAAGTGCCAGAATTTTTCTCGCCGGTGCGGGGCCGGGCAGTGCCGATCTGCTGACGGTTGGGCTGGCGCGGCTGCTGGCGCGGGCCGACATTGTGCTGCATGACAGCCTCATCGGCCCCGATGTGCTGGCCCTGGCGCGGCCTGGGGCGGAGCTGGTGGATGTTGGTAAACGCTGCGGCGGCAAGGCACACCCCCAGGCGGAAATCTGCCGCCTGCTGGTAGAGGCCGGGCAAAGCGGCGCTCTGGTGCTGCGGCTGAAGGGCGGCGACCCGATGATTTTCGGCCGCGCCACGGAAGAGATGGAAGCGCTGCGCGCCGCCGGGCTGGACTTCGAGGTTGTACCCGGCATCACCGCCGCCGCCGCCGCCGCCGCCGCCCTGGCTGCCTCGCTTACCAAGCGCGATGTCTCCCGTGCTGTGCATTTCCTCGCCGCCCATGGCAGCGAGGGCGGTCTGCCGCCGCATGATTGGGCGGCGCTGGCGGCGGCGGGCGGCACGCTGGCCGTGTATATGGGTGTGCGCACCCTGCCGATGCTGGCGGAAAAATTGATGGCAGCCGGCATGGCACCAGACATGCCCGCGGCCGCGGTGGAAAATGTATCTCTGCCCGCTCAGCGAATCTGGCGTGCCACCCTTCGCACGCTGCCTGCCATACTCGCCGGGGCAGCGCCTTCCGGGCCGGTGCTGCTGCTCATTGGCGCGGCGCTGGCCTAGCGTGTGCGGGGCCGTATAAAAGTTTCGGCGCAGGCAACCAAGTTTTAAGCAAGCCAAGCGATAACAGGACACCGCCTTAGCGGGCGGTGCTGGCAGTCACTGTACCGGTCATCATACCGGCAATCGCACGGATTGCGCGTGAATCCGCTGCACGGACCATCGCATCGGCGGCCAGCCATCGAGACGAAGGGCTGCGTGTTTATGAAGAATTTGCCGATCAGCATAAAATTTCTGGCCGTGTTGGGCATGTTGGCCGCGTTCACCATCGCATCCCTCAGCTTCGTGTCGCGGCAGATGTACGGCATCAGCGCACGCGCCGTAGAGGTGAACGATACGGTGGTACAGGCGGCCGGAGATATATCTGACGCGGCGGGCGCACTGGAAAAGATTCGCGCCGCCATGGAATATATCTTGATTACAAGCTCTGGGCAGAGCGCCCTGGCTGCCAGCCAGGCGATCATCGCCTCGCAGCGGGAAATCGATGCGAAGCTCGCGGCTGCGGCCGTTTCGGTTCCTGCCCGGCGGGCGCAGATGGAAGGGCTGCGGCGCGATACCGATGCGCTTTTGGCCAGGGCGGAATGCCAGGAAATTACTAATCTGCCGGGTAATTGGCCCGGCAATGCGAGCCAAATGAATGTGATGGATTTTGGCGCTAGCTGCGCCCCAGGTTTTGTGCCGCTGTCTCACGATATGGAGGCGGAGCGAAACACGCTGAACGCGTTGGCGCGGCAGCAACTAGCGGCGCTGGGTAAGCAGACGGGGCATACGGTGCTCATAACCTTCCTCAGCGTTGTTGCTGGGTTCGTATTGGTGGCGCTGGTCGGGTATTTTGGCGTGGGCGCCTGGGTGGTGCGGCCTTTGGCTACTCTGCGTGCCGCCATGGAGCGTTTGGCGCGCGGCGATTTGGCCATAAATCTCGAAACGGCACGGCATGACGAGGTGGGCGCCATGGCCCGTTCGGTGAAAGTGTTTCTCGACGCCGCGCAGGAAAAAGACCGGCTTGAGGTAGAGTCGGCGGCAGCGAAGCGCGAGGCCGAGGCTGAGCGTGAGCGCGCCGAGGCAGGGCGCGAAGCCGCGGCTGCGGCGCAGGCCCTGGTGGTGGAAAGCGTAGCGGACGGGTTGGAACGCCTGTCCAGCGGAGATCTTCTTTACAGGCTCAATACCGCCTTCGCACCCGAGTATGAAAAGCTGCGCATGGATTTCAACCAGGCGATGGAAACATTGGAGAAAACCATGCAAGGCATCGCCGCCGCAACCCAAGGCGTGCGCGCCAGCGCGGCGGAAATTACCCATTCATCTGACGATCTTGCCCGCAGAACCGAGCATCAGGCGGCAAGCCTGGAGGAAACCGCCGCGGCCGTTGTGCAAATTAACGGCACGGTCGGTAAAACGGCAGGGGGCGCGAACGAGGCGCGCGACGTGGTGAACGCGGCGAAGGAGGATGCTGAACGCTCTGGGGGCGTGGTGAGCGACACTGTTACGGCGATGCAAGGGATAGAATCGTCGTCGAAGCAAATTGTCAGCATTATCGGTGTAATTGACGAAATCGCATTCCAGACGAATCTTCTCGCGCTTAACGCAGGGGTGGAGGCTGCGCGTGCAGGCGATGCCGGCCGCGGCTTTGCCGTGGTTGCCACCGAGGTACGGGCCTTGGCCCAACGCTCGGCCGACGCGGCTAAAGAAATCAAGACGCTTATTTCAGCTTCCGGCAGGCAGGTGGAAGAAGGTGTGCGGCTAGTGGGCGAAACGGGCAAGGCTCTGACGCGCATTGCCGGGCAAGTGGGAAAATTGTCGGATTTGGTCGGGAGCATTGCCCGTTCCGCGCAAGAGCAGGCGAGCGGCTTAGGCCAGGTAAACGAGGCCATTACGCAAATGGACCAGGTAACGCAGAAAAATGCAGCAATGGTGGAAGAGGCAACGGCGGCAAGTCATGCCCTGTCCGCCGAAGCAGAGGAATTGTCGCGCCTGGTCTCGCAGTTTCGTCTTGGTGGAATGGAGGACGCCGCACGAGGAGGCGCCACGGCGGCTGCACCAGCCGCAAAGCAAACACCACCCGCACCAATGGGAAAATTCATTATTCTGCCGAGCGTGGCGGTGCCTCCGGCGCTGGCAGGTACCGCCGATGAAGATTGGAACGAATTCTAACAAAGGCTTTCACATTCTTGCCGATCCCATGGGATCATTTCAGGACGGACACAGTATGAGCAACGCGCTGGAACTGCCTACCATACTTGACCTTATAGCCGCGCCAACATTGCACGAGGCCTTTATAAACAGGCGCGGTCAAGCGCTTGCCGTGGATGCGGGAGGTGTGCAGCGCTTAGGGGCGCAATGTCTGCAAGTGCTACTGGCGGCGCGTGCCGCCTGGGTTGCGGATGGCCAGAGATTGGAGTTGGAAAACCCATCAGAGGAATTCTCCGCAACTTTGGAATTACTGGGCGCAACACCTGAAGATTTGACGCATGACGCGCAACAAAATGGCAAGGAGCTGGCGGCATGAGTACCACGGTATTGACGGTAGATGACTCTCGCGCGATGCGCGACATGCTGCGCCATTCGCTGGCAGCGGCTGGTTTCCGTGTAATCCAGGCTGAAGATGGGCTGCATGGCCTGGAAATACTGGAAGAAGAAATGCCGGATGTTATTGTTACCGATATTAACATGCCCCGCATGGATGGGTTCGGCTTTATCGAAGCGGTACGAAAAGATGAGACACGCAAAGCACTGCCTGTTTTGGTTCTGACCACAGAGGTGGATGTGGAGAAGAAGAACCGTGCCCGCGCCGCCGGAGCCACGGGCTGGATTGTGAAGCCGTTTGATCCGGTGAAACTGGTCGATGCCATTCGCCGCGTTTCTGCATAGGAAGGATGGGATTCATGGAAGACCCGATGGCGGCAATCCGCGAGACATTTTTTCAGGAATGCGAAGAGCAGCTTGCGGAATTAGAGAGTGGCCTGATCGCCATGGAAAATGGTTCGGCCGAGGCGGAAACGGTAAATGCCGTATTCCGGGCCGTGCATTCCATGAAGGGCGGCGCGGGAATTTTCTCGCTCGACGCGTTGGTACGCTTTGCCCATGTATTTGAAACAGCCTTGGACAAAGTGCGTTCAGGTACGTTGGCTGCGACACCCGCCGTGCTCAGCGTGTTCCTGCGCGCGGCCGATGTGCTTGCGGATTTAGTTCATGCAGCGCGCGAAAACGGAAAAGTTGACGAGGCTCGCACTGCAGCCATGGTAGCGGAGTTCGACCAGATTAACGAAGCCGGTGAGAGCAATGCTTCCGCTCCCAAGCCATCCGCCCCGACGGCCGGCTTGTTCGAAAGCGCTCCATCGCCAGATAATGAGACGCGGCGCTATTGGGAGATACGCTTCGTCCCGCACCTCGAGCTTTACGCCAAGGCCAATGAAACCGCGATCCTGCTGCGTGAATTGCGCCGGCTGGGTGAGATTGAGGTGGGGCTAGATACGTCGCGTCTGCCTGAATTATCCGAGATGGACCCGGAAGGCGCTTATCTCTCCTGGCATATTAAACTTATGGCCGATTGCGATGAGGCGGCCATCCGGCATGTGTTCGAATTCGTCGAGGATGATTGCGAATTATTTATTACCCCCCCGGAAGAGGCTAAAGGCTTCGCTCCGGGTACGGTGATAACGGGTGATAATGGCTTCAAATTCGAATTTTTCCCGCCGCCCGAAATGAACGAGCTGGAGGCCGAAACTGTGGCGGAAACCGCGCCTGCCGCACCGCCGCCACGCGAATCTTCAGCGCCCGTAGTGAAGAGCCAGGCCGTAGAAGCGATTGCCGCCAAGGTCGAGAGCGCAGCCGCCGCACCCGTCACGATCCGCGTCGATCTCGACCGGGTGGACCGCATGATCGACCTCGTCGGCGAGCTTGTCATCAATGAAGCCATGCTCAGTCAGCGTGTGTTAGAGGCCGGAATTGCCCGTGCCTCGGGCGTGGCCATGGCGTTGGAGGAACTAGAACACCTCACGCGCGAAATCCAGGACAGTGTGATGGCCATACGCGCCCAGCCTGTGCGGTCGGTATTCCAGCGCATGCCGCGCCTGGTGCGCGAGGTTGCGGCACAAACCGGCAAGCAGGTCCGGCTGCTGACAGAAGGCGAAGGAACCGAAGTTGACAAGACGGTTATCGAGCGGATTGCCGACCCGTTGACGCACATGATCCGCAACGCGATCGACCACGGTCTGGAAAGTACAGAGAAACGCATACAGCTTGGCAAGCCGGCAGAAGGCACGGTGAAGCTCACTGCTTTGCATCGCTCAGGCCGTATCGTCCTCGAAGTCTCAGATGATGGCGGCGGAATTAATCGCGCGCGCGTCAAGCAGAAGGCGATCGAAAACGGTGTTGTCGCTCCAGATGCGCAGCTTACCGATGACGAGATCGATAACCTCATCTTCCTGCCGGGATTTTCTACTGCGGCAAAAATCTCGGATATATCTGGCCGCGGCGTCGGCATGGATGTCGTGCGTCAATCCGTGGTGGCCCTTGGCGGGCGTATTTCCATTTCCTCACGGCCCGGTCAGGGATCTACATTTACACTAAGCCTGCCGCTTACCCTCGCGGTGCTGGATGGCATGGTGGTTTCCGCGCGCGGCCACACCCTTATTATTCCGCTGGGGGCTATTGTGGAAACACTCAAACCCCGCGCCACGGATGTATTCCCCCTGGATCGTGACCTGAACGTGCTCGCCCTGCGCGGCGGCTATGTGCCGATGGTCGATGTCGCTGCTTCGCTTGGCTATTGCGACCAGTTTATCGAGCCGGAGCAGTCCGTGGCGTTGCTGGTGGAAGGCGAGGGCGGTATGCGCGCCGTGCTTCTGGTGGATGCCATTCACGGCCAGCGCCAAGTTGTTATCAAGAGTTTGGAAGCCAATTACCGTGCCGTCCCCGGTATCGCCGCCGCCACGGTCATGGGCGATGGCCGGGTTGCACTGATCTTGGATGTGGATGCGGTCGTGCGCAATGCCCGCTCAGAGGCTGGAGGGCGCACGCCAGAACCTCTGGCGTTAGCCGAGGCCTCGTGAGGCATTGCTGCAGTGAACCGAGTGATTGAAGGAAAGACCGCAATGAGCGTGACAATGCAAACCGATCCCGGCAATCGTGAACTTATCGCTTTCCGCGTGGGCCGGCAGGAATTTTGTATCAATGTTATGATGGTGCGCGAGATTCGTGGCTGGACAGCCGCCACCAGCCTGCCGCGCTCGCCGCGTTACATCCGTGGCGTTATCAATTTGCGTGGCGCCGTGCTGCCCATTGTCGATCTCGCGGTTCGCCTTGGCCTGCCTGCCACGGAGCCAACAGCCCGCAATGTCATCATCGTCGTGCAAATTGGCCAGCAGCAGGTTGGGCTTCTGGTGGATGCGGTGTCTGATATTCTCACGGCCAATAACATGAATATCCAACCATCTCCCGACGTTTCGTCAGATCTGGTCAAAACCTTTGTGAAGGGGCTTCTCCCTGTGGATGGGCGCATGATTAGCCTGATTGCGCTGGATAATGCCCTGCCGCGTGAGTTAGAGGCAGCATGATCGCGGGCAGCGCCACAAAGCCAGTACAAATAGTAGATAATGCGGAATTCGCCTTTACAGCCGGAGACCTTGATACAATCGTACGCATTATGATGACTGAAACCGGCATCTCGCTTAATGGCGCAAAGGCCAATCTCATCTATTCGCGCTTGGCCAAGCATATAAGGCGGCTTGATTTTCGTAGTTTTGAGCAATATTGCGCGCTGATACAAAGCCCGGAAGGCAAGCATGAGCGCCACGAGATGATTGCGGCGCTAACCACCAATGTCACGCGCTTTTTTCGCGAACCGCATCATTTTGAACATATGCGGGAGAAGATTCTGCCTGGTCTAATTGCGCGCGCAAAGGCGGGTGAGCGTATCCGTTTGTGGTCGTCCGCCGCCTCTACGGGACAGGAAGCCTACTCCATGGCGCTCACATTACTCGCGGCTATGCCGGATGCTCCCCGTTACGACATACGCATCCTTGCTACCGATATTGATACACATGTGCTGAAAACGGCGGAGCAGGGCTGCTACGAAGAATCGCAGCTTGAACCCGTGCCGGCAGCCTTGCGTAAAGCCTGGTTCACTCCAGCGGGCAAGGGCATGGTGCAGGCCAATAGCACACTGCGCAGCCTTGTATCTTTCAAGCGTCTCAATCTTATCGGCGAATGGCCGATGCGCGGTAGATTCCAGATTATTTTTTGCCGCAATGTGGTTATATATTTTGAATTAACAACACAAGAGAAAATCTGGACACGCATGATACCGCTGCTCGACGAGGGCGGCGCGCTCTATATTGGTCATTCAGAACGTATTACCGGCCCCGCAGAGCAGCTTTTACGCAATGACGGTATCACAATCTACCACAAAGCCGGCCGGGGAGGTACAAAATGACTGTTCGCGTAATTGTGGTGGATGATTCAGCAACTATGCGCGGCCTCATCAGCGTAACCTTGCGCACCGACCCGGAGATCGAGGTGGTGGGGCAGGCTGCCGACCCGCATGAGGCACGCCAACTCATCAAACGGCTTGCTCCCGATGTTATCACGCTGGATATTGAAATGCCCAATATGGACGGGCTTTCCTTTCTCGACAAAATCATGCGCCTGCGCCCCACCCCGGTTATCATGATCTCCACCCTCACACAGGCTGGCGCCGAGATTAATTTGCGCGCACTGGAGATTGGCGCGTTCGACTGCGTGGCAAAGCCGTCCTCTTATGCGCCTGATAGTTTCGACACTCTGACAGAAAAGGTAAAAGCAGCCGCGCGTTCGCGCCGTAAGCCGCGCCAAGCATTAAGCGTGCCCTTGCACATGAGCGGCGGTTACACACCCGATGGCCGGATCGTTGCTATAGGCTCCTCCACTGGCGGGGTAGAGGCTCTTATCACAATCCTCTCTAAATTTCCGCCAAACTGCCCCCCTACCATTATCAGCCAGCACATGCCGCCCTCTTTTACCAAAAGCTTTTCTGAACGGCTGAATAAATTATGCCCGCCAGAAGTGAGTGAAGCGCAAGAAGGCGACAGGTTACGCTCCGGCCGCGTGCTGCTTTGCCCGGGAGATGCGCATCTGGAGTTATTAGGGCGCCATAATCCCACTGTGCGCCTTAGTAAGGCTGAGCGGGTGAATGGTCATCGCCCCTCTGTCGATGTCATGTTTCAATCCGTGCTTCAAACCGCTGGTAGAAATTGCATTGGTGTCATTCTCACGGGGTTGGGGTGTGATGGCGCAGAAGGGCTGTTGGCTTTGCGCCGGGCGGGTGCAGAAACAATAGGCCAGGACGAGGCAAGCAGTGTGGTATACGGCATGCCGCGTGCCGCCTACGAGCTTGGCGCCGTATGGAAGCAACTTCCACTCGAAAAAATCGCCGATAATATCGTCAATATGTCAAATTCATACCGTAAGGAACCTGCGGTATGACAGTTTCCACCAGCCTGCATGCTGTCACGCAGCTTCAAACACATGAGCGCAAAATCAACATTGTGCAAGGCGAGCAGCATGTCGATAACGACCCTAATGTTGTGCTGACGACCATCCTTGGCTCCTGTATCGCCGCCTGTATATGGGATGGCGTGGCGGGAGTAGGTGGGATGAACCATTTTCTGTTGCCTGGGGATGGTAAACACCGCCAGCCCGGCGGCGATGCAATGCGTTTTGGCGTGCATGCGATGGAACTTTTGGTAAATGCGCTGTTGCAGCGCGGAGCAATAAAAAACCGGATGCGCGCTAAGTTGTTCGGCGGTGCCCGCATGATCAAAGGCCTCACCGATATTGGAGAGCTGAATGCCAGTTTTGCGGAGCGCTTTCTTGCGGCGGAGGGCATAACCCTGGCCGGCGGTTCATTGCGTGGCGAGCAGGGGCGCCGCATCCAGTTCTGGCCTGTATCCGGGCGTGCCAGGCAAGTGCTTATGCCTAACGAGACGGAATCGATCCTCAACCTGGAACAAACCAGACCATCTCTGAAACCATTGGCGGAAACCGGCGCCTTGGAATTGTTCTAGTTTTTTGTTCTGCGTTAACCGGTGTGCCGCATAATGGTCTTGAACCGGGCCGGCCGCCGGCAAAACCGCTACCATCACCGTTAAGCAGGAGAGATAGGATGAGCGACGGCTGCTCTGACGAGGATGAACGGCATCACGCCCCGTTATGTTCAATATTGCAATCTTTGGGCGAAGAGTTTTTCGAGCTTGGCCGTTTTACGGAGAGCTTTCAATCGAACCTAAGCCCGGCTCTATTGCAGGTGGCGGGCAATACGCAATGCCATCGCGACGTTCAATCGCTAGATCTTCTGGCCCAGCGCCTCAACGCCTTGTCGCATTACGTTCTCACCATTGGCCGGCTTCTCCCGCCCGATTGGTATGTAAATTCCCACCACGCTCTAAAAAACATAACCTTGTCGGACTTAAAATACCGCTTGAAAGGCGCCCCCGTGCCGGAAAATCTGGATCGTGAATCTGGTGAACTGGAATTGTTTTGAAGCCCGATACGGCAACATCATCTATTAACAAATGTGCCTTAGCCTGCGGGTCGCGGCGCATTTAGGAGGTGCAGCATGAATATAACCGCACAGCGCAAAAGCACACATGGCGAACAGCGCATAGAACTTCTATCTGTCCGCATCGGCGCACAGGAATTCGCAATGGACATACGCTCCATCCGCGAAATCCGTGGCTGGATTGCCTCCACCCACCTGCCTCATGCCCCCGCTTTTATTAAGGGCATGATTAATTTACGCGGCACGGTGCTCGTTGTTATCGACCTCGCCCAGCGCCTGGGCCTGCCGCCGGTAGAGCCAAGCCCCGCCTCTGTGGTTGTGGTGGTGGAAGATGGAGACAAAGCCGCCGGCCTGCTGGTCGATGCGGTGTGCGACATCATTACCGTAACCGATGATATGCGTCAGCCCACGCCGGAAACCGGCACCGCCACACCACGTGAATATGTCGAAGGGCTAATCATGATGGAAAACCGCATCATCAGTATCATCGCCATCCCCACCCTCATGCCCGATGCCGCAGTGCAGGCATTGCTTGAGGCCGCTTAAATTTATATTGGGCGGTAACCGAAATTAATCTCTTGCAAACATCCGAGCGCTAAACTGCAAACATAATAGCAGAGAGCGCCATGGAAGACGGTTACTATTCACGTGTTGCTTACCCGGCGGAATTCCAAAGGCAATGCACACCGGTCTGGCTCAATCTCGCCAGTCTGCTTAACGGTTATCGTCCCCGGCCGCTGGATCAACCATTCCGATGGTGCGACATCGGGTGCGGCCAGGGCCTAACCGCGCTAGGCGTGGCGGCGCTTTATCCGCATGCTGAAATTTTTGGCTTCGATTTCAACCCATCCCATATCGAAAATGCGGCAAGGCTGGCATCGGAAGCGGGCCTAGGCAACGCGCTCTTCTCCGATTCCAGCTTTGAGGGTTTGGCGAATGCTCCCCAGGGC
>JAKBCX010000004.1:13065-15858 GCA_021807465.1 Pseudomonadota bacterium
ATGGCCATTAAAACCTGGGGCGATGAAGGGCTGGCACTGCGCGCCGATATTTACAGCCCCATCCGCCAGGGCCTGCGCGCCGGGCCGCTTCGCCTGGGGGATTTACGCGAATTATTCCCCGATGCGGCGGTACTGACAGAAATTGCCGCAGTGCTTACTGCCACCGGCGTTGCCCATCCCACGCCATTTCCAATCCCTAGCGCGCAGCAAATCTCCCGGGCCGCCAGCTTCAACCAGGCGGTGTCCAGCCATAACCGTGCAACCTTACTGGCCGCACCCTGCCTGGGCACGGCACTCATGGCCGATGAGGCCGAGCAGCTTCTAGCCTGTGCCTTCGCCAATGCCGGCGCGGAAGACAGGCTGGAGGATGCAGCCGTGCGTCTTACGGCTTCTGGGCGGGAGCTGCTGCAATCCGGCCAGCCCGTGCTGGAGCCAGAGGCCCGCCTAGCCGGGTGGCGCCGCGTTGCCGCCCATTTTGCTGCTACCCGCCTGCCCGTACTGCAGCGCGCCGGCGCTGTTCCCTAAACAAAAAAACGGCGCCACAAGGGCGCCGTCCCAGTTGGTCTTGGGAGCAAAACTTAATCCGCGGCCAGCGCCATCTGCTTGCGCGCCAACTGCTGGGTTACATAACCTTCCACAGCTTCTGCCACACGGTCCGCATGGTTGGCAAACACATGGTCCGCACCCTCGAACACGCGGTAATCAATCGCCACGCCTTTCTGCAGGTTCAGCTTGTCCACCAGCTTACGCACGGAATTCTCCGGCACCAGCTCGTCAGCATCGCCATGGATCATCAGCCCGCCGCAAGGGCAGGGGGCCAGGAAGCCAAAATCGTAATGCGCGGCGGGCGGCGCCACGGAAACCCAGCCGGAGACCTCCGGGCGGCGCATCAACAACTGCATGCCCACAAAAGCGCCGAACGAATAGCCCGCGATCCACAAGCCACCATGGCCGGGGTTCAGCGTCTGCATCCAGTCCAGCGCCGCCGCGGCGTCGTTAATCTCACCCATGCCGCCATCAAACTTGCTCTGGCTGCGGCCCACGCCGCGGAAGTTGAAACGCATGACAGAGAAGCCCAGGCGCTGAAACACCTGGTACATGGAATAGGTGATGCGGTTATTCATGGTCCCGCCATGCAGCGGGTGGGGGTGCAAAACCAGGGCGAGGGGGGCGCCGCGTTCCTTGGCGTGGTGGTAGCGGCCCTCTAGGCGGCCCTCAGGGCCGGCAAACATCACTTCAGGCATTCTGTTACTCGTCTTTCATACGTATCGTCGGATTTTGCCACACAAGAGCGGGCGGCAGACATCCCGCCTTGCTCACCCGAAAGTTGACCGGCACGGTCCGGATAATTATCTATTTCAAATCCAAGTCCCACATTACGGATTGTTTAACACAGGGTTTCCCCTTAGGTCCGTTAATATAGCGCGCTTTTGGCCTGTATATCCACGGAAATTCGCATGCCCCTTATGTTTTTACGTGAGACGATCAAAGTTTACCGCCAGCGCGACCCCGCCGCGCGCTCTGGGCTGGAAGTGTTGCTTTGCTATCCAGGGTTGCATGCTGTCATCATTCACCAGCTTTCCAGCTTCCTATGGCGCCATGGCTTCACCACTTCGGGCCGGTTTGTCTCGCATATCGGGCGTTTTCTCACAGGTATAGAAATTCACCCCGGCGCGAAACTTGGCCGTCGCTTTGTCATCGACCACGGCATGGGCGTGGTTATTGGTGAGACCGCCGAGATAGGTGACGATGTCTATATCTACCATCAGGTAACGCTGGGCGGCACCAGCAGCGAGCAGGGCAAGCGCCACCCCACCATTGGCAATAACGTCATCATCGGCGCCGGGGCCAAGGTGCTGGGCGCCATCGAAATTGGCGATAATGCCCGTATCGGCGCCAACGCGGTGGTAGTGGCCTCCGTGCCGGCCGATACCACGGTGGTCGGCATCCCCGCCCGTCCGGTGGAACGCACCAGTCCCCAGCCGCGCTTCGACGCTTACGGCACGCCCTGCGACCCGTGCCTGGACCCCATTCTGCATGAGCTGGAACTGCTGCGCGCCGAGCTGACGGCGCTGGAAGCCCGCACCACCCGGCGGCATAAGGATTCCGCCGTGTGACCAGACTATACCTCGACGCCAACGCTACCGAGCCTCTGCGCCCGGCGGCGCGCGACGCGGCTTTGGCGGCAATGGAAACGCTGGGCAACCCATCTTCCATCCATGCCCCAGGCCGTGCCGTCCGCCATATTCTGGAAACAGCCCGCGAGGTGGTGGCCCGCGCCTGCTTTACCCGCCCGGCGGATGTCATATTCTGTTCCGGCGCCACTGAAGCCAACGCCCTGGCCATTCACGCGCTGGGCAAGGGCCGCCCCATCCTCATTGGCGCCACCGAGCATGATTCAACCCGTACCGCCCCATCCGCCGCCATCCTGCCCGTGAACCAGGATGGCACGCTGGACTTGGCCCGGCTGGAAGAGACGCTGGCCGCCCAGCAGGGCGCCCTGGTCTGCCTGATGGCCGCTAATAACGAGACCGGGGTGCTGCACGATATTGAATCCGCGGCGAAAATCTGCATGGCCCACGGCGCGCTGCTGCATGTGGACGCCGTTCAGGCCATAGGCCGCGCCAACCGCGACTGGCTGGCCATGGGCGCGGCCAGCTTCTCCATCTCCGGCCATAAATTCGGCGGGCTGATGGGCGCCGGGGCGCTCATCATCCGCCGGGGCATTGAAATCGAGGCCCTGACCAAAGGCGGCGGGCAGGAGCAAGGCAGGCGCGGCGGCACACAAGCGCT
>JAKBCX010000255.1 GCA_021807465.1 Pseudomonadota bacterium
CGCGCCCCGCACCGGCAAGCCCCGCACCGCAAAATCGCATCCGCGATTACCCCCCCGCCAACCCTGCGCCAGGCCTGATACGCAACAAAACAGAAGCCCCCTCACTTTTTTATTGACTAAGGACAGAGTCAGGCAGATTGTGTGCCCACACAAAAGCCGGGGAGATTACGGTTATGGCCATGGCGCTTGAACCAAATAAAGCCAAGATCGCCAAACGGGTTATCGAAGTCTTTGAATTTTTTAGCGAAAACAGCCAACAGGCAACGGTGATGGACATTGTGCGCCGCTATAACCGGCCGCAATCCAGCACGTCGGAGCTGCTTGCCACGCTGGTGGAGATGGGCCTGCTCTACAAAGATTCCCGCTCGCGCTATTACTCTCCTACCCCGCGTCTGGCGGCCCTGGGCGTTTCCGCCCAGCCCGAGATCATCCGCAACGGCCATCTCTTCGGCTTCATGGACCGCCTGGCCCAGACCACGCGCCACTCCATCGCCCTGTTCGGCATGGTAGGCACCCAGGCGCAAATTTTCCGTCTGGCCCCGGGGCCAGACCCGGTGCTGCCCGCCATTGGCTATGGCGCGTGCGAGCAGCTTTCCGCCAGCGCCGCCGGGCTGCTGCTGCTTTCCACCCTGCCAGCCGAGCAGGCCAGCCGCATCCTCTGGCGCCTGAATGCCGAGGCCCCGGCGGGCGAGAAATTCAACCCCGCCGAAATGCGCGAGCATGTGGCCGCGCTGCGCCGCCAGGGCCACGCCACCGGCCCCGCCGGCTTTGGCTCCGGCCTGCAAATGGTGGCCACATTACTACCCCGCAACGGCGATGAACGCCCCCTGGCCCTGGGCCTGCTGCACCCCGCCAGCACCCCCGTGGATGCCGAGGCCCTGGTCGCCACCATGAACCACGACCTCGCCCAGCACAGCGCACGCGGCGAACCAGCCTACCCAGCCAGCGCGGCAGCGCCATTCATGGTGGCGGTTTAGGGAGAATTTCCACCTGATTGCTTACGCCCAAGAAAAGCAAAAACCCGCCATTCGGGTGCTTTGCACTGGGGCCACTTGTTCCGCTATGCTCGGCGCAATGCCCAGCCAAATTTCGGGCGGGAGTGAAATGTGACCAAGCCGGCGGCAGCCGATTGAGGAGCCAACATGAACGATAAGGCCCACGCGTTTGAAGCCTACGATTTTTTCCGCAGCAACCGTTTTGTTAATGATCCCTACACCTATTTCGATTACCTGAGAGAACAATCTCCGGTCCTGCGGGAGCCGCATAACGGCATCGTCATGGTAACCGGCTACAACGAGGCTCTTGAGGTTTATAACGATCCCGATCGTTTTTCCTCCTGCATGTCCACCACTGGGCCGTTTGCGGGCTGCCCGATTCCCCTGAAAGGGCACGAGAACGAGGATATTTCAGGGCTGATCGAAGCCTATCGCGACAAAACTCCATTCCACGATCAACTGCCGACCATGGATCCGCCAATGCACACGGCCCACCGGTCGTTGCTGATGTCGCTGATCACCCCGCGGCGCCTCAAGGAGAATGAGGAGTTCATGTGGAAGCTGGCCGATCAGCAGATCGACACCTTCATTTCCAACGGCGAATGCGAATGGATGAACGCCTTCGCCCAGCCCTTCGCCGTACTCGTCGTCTCCGACCTGCTGGGCGTGCCGCCCGAAGATCGGATCAAGTTCCGCCAGCACCTCATACGCGTGGAGCAGGATAGTGGCGGCGCCGTGGTTGGCGGTACGGATGGCGAAGTGACTCACGGTCCGCTGATCTTTTTGTACGACACCTTCTCGGCCTATATCGAGGATCGCAGGCGCAATCCCACGGGGGATGTGCTCACCGGACTCGCGCAGGCCACATTCCCTGATGGCTCGGTGCCAGAGCCCATCGATGTCGCCCGCATTGCCGCCAACCTGTTCGCCGCCGGGCAGGAAACCACGGTGCGGCTGCTCAGCTACGCTTTCCAGTTAATGGGCGACCGGCCCGATATCCAGAAGCGCCTGCGCGAGGATCGCTCTCTCATCCCCAATTTTGTCGAGGAATGCCTGCGCATAGAAGGCCCCGTGAAGGGCGATTTCCGGTTGGCGAAACGGCCGGCAAGCATCGGTGGTGTTGATGTTCCGGCCGGAACCTTCCTGTTTATCGCCAATAGCGCCGCCAACCGGGATTCCCGCAAGTTCGAAAACCCGTCTGAATTCCAGTTGGACCGGAAGAACGCCCGCCTGCATGTGGGTTTCGGCGCCGGCCGCCATGCTTGCCCCGGCGCTCCCCTGGCGCGGGCAGAGACAATCGTCGCCCTTAACCGCATGTTCGACCGGACCAGCGATATTCGTATCTCAGAGAAGGTCCACGGGCCAGCCGGCGCGCGGCGCTACAGCTATCTGCCAACCTTCATCTTGCGCGGCCTGACTCACATCAATCTGGAGTTCGACGCGGTGAAGGCGTCTTAATCATGAAAGTCCACGTCAATTCACAAATATGCGCCGGTTTCGGAATCTGCCTCGGCGCCGCTCCAGAGATCTTCGAACTGCACGATGACGGCTACGCCATCGTGCGTGTCAGCGAGGTGAAGCCGGAGGACGAGGACGCGGTACGGCGGGCAGCCTTCCAATGCCCCTCGCAGGCGATCACCATCAGCGAGGATTCTTCCGGCTGATTGACCCCGGCGAGGGCCTGCTCGCCTCTGGGCCAAGAAGGGGGCGTGCGGTCCTGTCCGGTGCCGGGCGGGAAAAGGGGATGCGGCCAAGCTGAGCCATCCCCTACCCCCCCAGCACCGCCAGATTATCCGCCCCCATCGCCGCCGCCCGGCCCATAGGCCTGCGCGGCGCGTAAAGCGGCGCCTCATCCGCCTCCGCCAGCGCCTGCCATGCGCGCACCAGCCCCGGCCCGGCCTGGAACAGCCCGCACGCATGGGCCACCACCCCGCTCAGCGCCAGCGAAACCATCCACCCCCCGCCCGTGCGCCAGCCCGCCCAGCCGGCAAAGGCGGCGGTAATGCCGGTTAGCGGGTCGGCAATCGCATCTCCGGCAAACAGGCTCTCTCCCCAGCCCGCGCGCATGGCGGCGGCAAGCCCGCCCGCCACGGCGGCGTCATCGCCAAACCCCACCCAATCCGCCGCCGCGCCCTGGCGCCCATGCCCGGTTATGGAAAGCCAGACCGCCCCGCGCCGCACCTCGTCTTCCGCCACAATCCCCAGCCCCGCCAAGGCGCGCGGGCGCGTGCTTTCGATGATTATATCCGCCGCCCGCACCAGGGCGCGCAGTTTCCGCACATCTTCCGCATCGGCAAAATCCAGCGCCACGCTAGCCTTGCCCGCGTTCAGCAGATCGTAAAACGCCGCATCGCCAAACCGCGCCCCATCTGGCCGGCGGGTGGATTCCACCTTCACCACCCTGGCCCCGGCGGCGGCCAGAAGCGCGCCCGCCAGCGGCCCGGCCCACAGGGCCGATAAATCCACCACCAGCGGCGCGCCCTCACGCAGGCGGGGCGGAGCCAGCCGCGCCAGGCCAAACGGCACGGCGGGCTGCGCCACGGGGGCATCAGGCACGATGGCCAGCCCCAGCAGCCTGCCCTGTTCCAGCAATGCCGCCACGGAGCGCCGCGCCACAATCCGCGCCAGTGCCGCCCAATCCGCCGCTTCTTCCCCCAGCAAGGCGGGCACGCACTCCCAATCCTCCG
>JAKBCX010000256.1 GCA_021807465.1 Pseudomonadota bacterium
GGCAAATGCCGATTTGCGCCACCGTAACCCGCCTGTGCCGCAACAACAGGGCGGAAAGCGAGACCAAGGCGGGGCGGCGCGCGGCATGGCCCTGCATTTGCCCCGCCAGCCAGCGGTTGAAGGCGGAAAGCGCCAGCCCGGCGGCGCGGCTGGGTGAGAATGTGGGCGGCGCGCCGAAATAGCCCTCGGCAAAGCAATGCGCGGCAAGTTGTGCCGCGTGGCCTGCCTGCCCGGGTTCCGGGTGGGCCTGGGCGATGATGGCCACCAAGCCGCGGCCCGGCGCAGCGTAATCCGCGCCATCGTATAAAGCGTAGAAGGAGCTGCCCTGCCCTTCTGGCGCGGCAAAGCCTGGCGTTACCCCCCAAATGGCGGGGGCTGGCACGCCGTCAGCCATTCCCGCCCTTTTGCGGCACCCATAAAACGTCGAGCTGTCCGCCCGCATTGGCCATGCGGGCCAGCACAAACAGCAGGTCTGACAGGCGGTTGAGGTACACCAGCACCAGGCGGTTCACTTTCTGGTCCGGCGCCTCGGTAAGATGCACCACCGCGCGCTCGGCCCGGCGCACCACGGCGCGGGCCATGTGCAGCGTGGCGGCACCCGGCACGCCGGCGGGCAGAATGAAGGAGGTAAGCGGGGCAAGCTCCGCCGTGGCGGCGTCTATTTGCGCTTCCAGCCAGTCTATCTGCTGCTGGGTGATGCGCAGGGCGGGTTTGCCGTCCTCGATGGGCATGCACAAATCGGCACCGAGATCGAACAGATCGTTCTGCAGCCGCGCCAGCACGTCATCCTCCGGCCCCACGCAATTAAGCCGGGCCATGCCGATGGTGGCGTTGGCCTCGTCCACCTCGCCCAAGGCGGCGATGCGCCAAGAGGATTTGGGCACACGCTCGCCATTGCCGAGCGAGGTTTCCCCCTGATCGCCACCGCGTGTGTAGATTTTATCGAGCTTGACCATGGCGGTACTGCACCACGGCGCGGCCTGTGGCGCAAGCCGGGGTTAGAAGCTGCGCTGCGGCAACTTCTCCAACCGCCGCAGCAGCGCCGCGCGGGCATCTTTGGTGGCTTTGGCCACACCGAACAGGCTGGGAATCTGGCGCGGATGGCGCAGCAGGGATGCCGTGATGGCAGCGAAATTTAGGCTACCATCATCCTTCATGGCCACCTTGGTTACGTGGGGCAGATCGGCATCCCACGGGTCCGCCACGGCGCGCAGCACGGCAAAGGGCAGGCCCCGCGCCTGCGCCACGCGCGCCACGGCGCCGGATTCCAGGTCTATCGCATCCGGGTGGCTGCGCCGGTAGATCAGCGCCTTGTCATGCGCCGTTTCGGCAATTTTCTGCCCGGCATAAATGGGCGCGCCGGTGGAACCGCCGAGAAAGGACATCAGCGCGTAATCGGCCGGGTAAACGCGGTTACCCTCCAGCACCGCGGTGGGCACCACGATGCTGCCGGGCACAAGGCCGGGCTTTAACCCACCCGCCAGGCCGAAGCTGATGAGACCCTGCGCGCCTTCCTGCACCAGGGCTTTGGCGGCTTGCTCCGCCCCCAAAGGCGTGCCGCCGCCAACGCGAATCATGAACCCGGCATTACGCAGCCAGCGTGCTTCTGCCGTCAGACCTGTTACAAAGCCGATTTTGGCGCGCTCCATGGCCTGTTTGATAGCAGCATCCTTTAAGATTCGGAACGACTTATCTACCCACAAGAGATGTTTTCCCCTGCTGCACTCACACGCAGGGGGCATGGAACACGCGGCCCTGATTAACCAGGCGCCGCCGTTGCCTCATCAGCCAAAATTAGCCGTGGCGGCGCGGTGTGGCGCGGCGGCAATGCGGCGGACGGCAAAGGCTCGGCCATGGGCCGCACCTTGTCCCGGAAGGCCGGCGCCTGGCACTCGCCGCCCGCGCTGGTAAGCTGCACCTGCGGGGCGCCGCCATTGGCGGGGTAAATTATGCGCTGGGTACAGCTATGTGTGCCATCGCTAAAGGAAACTACTGTCACCGCCTGCGCGCCGGGCGGCATGGCGGGCATATCTACGGGCTGCAATGCCGCCTGCGCCAAGCTCATATTCGCTTCCGCCAATGCAAGCTCGGCTTGTTGCAAGGCGGCAAACGAAGAAGCCAGCACTGGCATGGGCGCGGGTGCCGCGCTTTGCGACACCACCAGGCTAACGCCGGGTGCCACGGGAATGACCTGCACCGGCCCTTGCGCCCGCGCCACCCCCGCGCCCGCCAGCAACGCTGCGCCGCTGATAGCGGCAAGAACACCTAAATTGGATATACGCATCGTGGTTCCTCACAGCTCTCGTTACCAAAGGACCATAAGGTTCAGCCGGCCGGGTCTCGCCGGGGCTGAAACGCGGGGGACGTTATAAAAAACCAGAGCGGCACACGGCAAGAATCGGAGTGTAACGAAGCATGCTTTCCTGGACTGCCGCCAGGGTAGACATTGCAAACAGAATCTTAAAAAGACTTCACCACGGTGTAGAGAAGATACGCAAACAAAGTTGACCCCAGAAGAACCAGAAGCCCGACCAGGAGAAGATCGGTCTTGCCAGCCCCCTGGCGCCATATATCGGATGACTCGATGTTACGCCTCACCTCTCGGTATCTGATTGCCGATACAATCATCATGATTCCGCCAAGAAGAATGAGCAATAGCCCGGCAACATCACCAACCACCCTGCTGCCGGTTGAAAAAGGATGATTCGCCAGCGAGGAAAACGCCACTTCTAGAAAAAGGTCGAATTTTTCCACCAGGAAGCCAAACGCCATAACGGCTAAAGCGGTTCTGACCCAGGCGAGGAATGTCCGTTCATTTGCGGCGTGGTCGCTGTAACGCTCAATCAATGGATTGCCTCCTCAGCCTCATCCCTGCCCAGGACTCGGCAAGTCACGATACTTGTTTATCTGCTTGGGAGCATTCAAAAAATCCGGCCTTAGGCCGAACACATGAATATATTGCTGCAATCCGGGGGGCCTCGGCAAAGCCGGAAGCTGGTGAGGAGTTTTACATAACCCATTGAAAATTGGTGAGCCCGGTGGGGGTCGAACCCACGGCCAACGGATTAAAAGTCCGATGCTCTACCACTGAGCTACAGGCTCACACTGCAGTGTGTGGGCGCAAAAACATCTTTAGGCGCCGGAAGTCAAGGGGCCGCGAGGATTTCCCCACGGCCCCGCGGGCTTAGGCCACAACCATCTTGATGATGGAATCAGGGTCTTGCACCTGGCCGCTGGAACCGGCGCCTTTCTTGATCTGGTTCACCGCATCCATACCGGCGGTTACCTGGCCAACGATCGTGTATTGGCCGTCGAGCCATGTGCAGGGGTCGAAGCAGATGAAGAATTGCGAGTTGGCGGAGTTGGGGTCCGAGGTGCGTGCCATACCCACCGTGCCGGTGAGGAAGCTGGCATCCTGCGTGAATTCCGCGGGCAGGTTGGGCAACTGGCTGCCACCCATGCCGGTATTGGTGGGGTCACCCGTTTGCGCCATGAAGCCGGCGATGACGCGGAAGAATTTGCAGCCATTATAGAAGCCCTGCGCGGTAAGGGTGCGCAGGCGCTCGGAGGATTGCGGGGCCAGATCCGGGCGGAGCTGAATGGTGACGTCGCCATATTTCAGCGTCATCTTCAGCGTGTTCGAGGCAGGTGTGTCAGCTTGTGCTTCGCTCATGGAAA
>JAKBCX010000257.1 GCA_021807465.1 Pseudomonadota bacterium
CTGCTCTTCGCCATCGTGTTCTTCTGGACCCCGCCGCATTTCTGGTCGCTCTCCCTCTACGCCGCGACGGATTACGAGAAAGCCGGCGTGCCGATGCTGCCCGTGGTGAAGGGCGCGCGGCATACGCGCCTCAACGTGCTAGCCTATTCGCTGCTGCTGCTGCCGCTCTCCATTTCGCCCTGGCTGCTTGGCCTTACCGGGCGCATCTATGGCCTCACAGCGCTCGCCACCAGCGCCGTGTTCGCCGTGCTGTGCTTTGGCGTGTTCGCCGACCGGCAGGATGAGCGGGGCGTGAGCCTGACCGGCGACAAACCCGCGCGCCGCGCCTTCAAATTCTCGCTGCTGTATCTCGTCGTGCTGTTCACCGCGGTGGCGGTGGACCGGCTGGTGTAATGGCCCGCGACGATCTTGACCGCATGCCCCGCGCCGAGCTGGGGCATGCAGAATGGACGCCGGAAGAGCGCGCCGAATTTCTGCGCCGCCGCCGCGCGCGCAACTGGCTTATCCTCGCGGCGCTCGCCGCGTTTTGTGTGATGATCTACGGAATTGCCATCGTAAAACTGCACGAATACGGCCAAATGTGGTAAGGCCGGAACAATAAAGCGGATGAGGGAGAAAAAATGAGCGGCACAATCCATACCGCGACGGATCAGGTGAAGGGCACCGTCCCGCACCCGTACCATCTGGTAGATCCCAGCATCTGGCCGCTCTGCGGCGCCGTGGCGGCGATGGTCACATTCGCCGGCATCATCTTTGCCGCGCATCTGCACATGTATTACGTGCTGGCCCTTGGCCTCATCCTCGACGGCAGCGTTATGTTCGTGTGGTGGCGCGACGTTGTGCGCGAAGCCCGCACCCCCGGCCTGCACAAAATTGTAACGCAGGTGGGGCTGCGCTACGGCATGGCGTTGTTCATCTCGTCCGAGGTGATGTTCTTCGTCTCCTTCTTCTGGAACTACTTCAACTACTTCTTCTTCCCCGAGAAGATGGGCACGGCCTTTGCCCCGGTTTGGCCGCCGCAAGGCATCACCACCATCGACCCTTTCGCCATTCCGCTTTTCAACACCATGGTGCTGCTGCTCTCCGGCACCACCGTTACCTGGGCGCATCATTGCCTGCTTGAAGGCGACCAGAAAAACCTGGTGCGGGGCCTGGGCATCACCATCCTTCTCGGCCTGATGTTCCTGTGCGGCCAGGGCTGGGAATACACGCATTCGCCGTTCCCCTTCTATCATGGCGGCATTTTTGCCTCCTCCTTCTTCATCGCCACGGGTTTCCATGGCGTGCACGTCATCATCGGCACCATCTTCCTCATCGTGTGCTTCTTCCGCGCCCGCCGCGGCCAGTTCACGCCAGAGCGCCATTTCGGGTTCGAGGCGGCGGCCTGGTACTGGCACTTCGTGGACGTGGTGTGGCTGTTCCTGTTCGTGTGCATCTATTTCCTCGGCCGCAGTGCCATTACTGCCGGCTAAAGCCAGGGCCTTGCCCTGGCGGCGGCTGATTGCCCCGGGCATTACCGCCTTCATCACCTTCTGGCTGTTTATTGCCCTGGGGGTGTGGCAGTTGCACCGGCTTAAGTGGAAAGAGGGCATCATCGCCACCATCCGCGCCGCGCAAGTGGCCGCCCCCATTCCGCTGCCGGCGCATCCCTCGCCGTTTGAAAAGGTCATCATCACCGGCGATTGGGTGCCCGGCAAGGCCGCGCTGTTTGGCGACGTTGTGCACGACACCCCAACCGGCCCCGTGCCCGGCGGCGAGCTTATTATGCCGCTGCGCCGCGATAACGGGCAGGTGGTGCTGGTGGATCTGGGCTGGGTGCAGCAAACCAGCCCCAAGCCGCTTACGGGCCTGCCGGGTCAGGCGGTGGGCTATGTGCATGCGCCGGTAAGCCCAAGCTGGGTTTCGGGCACCGATGATCCCGCCCAGCAGCTTTACTACACGCTAGACCCTGCCCGCATTGGCGCGGGGCTGGGGCTGCAAAACGTGGCGCCTTACATTCTCATCTCGCTCGGCCCCAAGCCGCCGCCCGGCAGCCCTGCGCCGCAGCCGCACCAGAATCTGCCCACCCCGCCCAACAACCATTATGGATACGCGCTTACATGGTTCGGCTTTGCCGGCGTATTGGTGTTCCAGTTCTTCTTTTTCGCGCGCAAAAGGTTGCTTGAGCCATGAATGATTACGCCGCCCTGGAGCAGAAATTCTCCCGCATTGCCTGCCTGAACGAGGCAGCCGCCATGCTGAGCTGGGATGCGGCGGCGATGATGCCCGAAGGCGGCGCCGAGGCGCGGGGCGAGCAGCTCGCCACTTTGGCCGGGCTGGCGCATGAATTTCTCGCCGCGCCTGAAATCGCGGAAAACCTCGCCGCCGCGCGCCCGGAGACGGATTGGCAGGAAGCCAACGTGGCTTTGATGCGCGAGGCTCATATCCGCGCCACCGCCCTGCCGCGCGATTTGGTGGAGGCCAGCGTGCGCGCAGGGCGTGCTTGCGAGAATATCTGGCGCCAGGCAAGGCCGGAAAACGACTTCCCCGCCGTGCGTGCCGCGCTGACCGAAGTAGTGAATCTCACGCGCGAATCCGCCACCATTCTGGGCGGGGCGCTGGGCATGGCGCCTTACGACGCGCTGATGAGCCAGTACCAGCGCGGCATTACCGCGGCGGATGCCACGGAAATTTTCTCTCGCTACGAGACTTTCCTGAAAGACGCGCTGCCCAAGGCCGAGGCGCTGCAGGCCGCGCGCAAAACCGAGACGCTTCCCCCCGGCCCATACCCTGAAGCGGTACAGGAAAAACTGGCCCGCGAACTGGCGGCGGCGGCGGGGCTTAAATTCTCGTCCGCCCGGCTGGACCGCTCGGCCCACCCGTTTTGCGGCGGCACGCCGACCGATATCCGCATCACCACCCGCTACGATGAGGCCGATTTCGCGTCGTCGCTGATGGGCGTGCTGCACGAAACCGGCCATGCGCTGTACGAGCAGAACCTGCCCGCCGCGTTCCGCCGCCAGCCGGTGGGCGAGGCCGCCGGCATGGCGGTGCATGAGAGCCAGTCGCTGATTATCGAGATGCAGGCGGTCCGCGCCGATGCCTTCCTCTCGCACCTTGCTCCCATCCTTACCAATAGGTTTGGCAAGCAAATCACACTCGGCGCGCTAAAATCCCGTCTGCGCCATGTGGCGCGCAGCTTTATCCGGGTAGAGGCGGATGAAATGACCTACCCCGCCCATGTGCTGCTGCGCTTCAGGCTGGAACAGGCGCTGCTCTCGGGCAATCTGGCGGTGGCTGATTTACCCGGCGCCTGGAATGACGGGTTCCATGCCCTGCTCGGCATTACCCCGCCGGATGACCGCCAGGGCTGTTTGCAGGATATTCATTGGTACGATGGCGCCATCGGCTATTTCCCCTCCTATACGTTAGGCGCCATGGCGGCGGCGCAGCTTATGGCGGCGGCGCGCAAGGCGGTACCGGATATGGATGCGCTTCTGGCGCGCGGCGACATTTCCGGCCTTTCCGGCTGGCTGGCGCAGCATGTGCATGGGCTGGGCAGCTCGCTCGGGTTTAACGAGATTCTCGCCAATGCCACGGGCGAGGCGCTGAACCCGGCCTATTTCGAGGCGCATCTCACCGCGCGCTATCTTTCATGAGCACCATATTCGCGCCCATTACCGGGCGCGG
>JAKBCX010000258.1 GCA_021807465.1 Pseudomonadota bacterium
TGCTGTCATGCTCATGGGGTTAACCTTTCGCATTTTTCTCATGTGCAGATTTATATAGGCGCTCATGGCCCGATTGCGGCATTTGGCCGGCGCAAATGTGATGGATTGCAACAGCCGCGCGCCGCGTTAATCTCCTGCCCATGCAGCAAGATGCCGCGCATATTGCCAAGGCCGACCCTGTGCTGGGCGCCTTTATTGCCCGCCATAGGCCGCTTAAACGCGCCAGGCCGGAATTTACCGAGCCATACCACGCCCTGCTCTCGGCCGTGGCGCATCAGCAGCTTCATGCCCGTGCGGCGCTGGCCATTTTCGGCCGGTTGAAAACAGCCTGCGGCGAGGCTGTGCCCGACCCGGGAACATTGCTGGCCCTGCCTGATGAAACCCTGAGGGCCTGCGGTTTCTCCGCCGCCAAAATGGCCGCCTTGCGCGATGTGGCGGCCAAGGCGGCGGACGGCACCATCCCCTCACGCGCCCGCGCCTTGCGGCTTTCTGATGAAGACCTGGTTGCCCGGCTGACCAGCATACGCGGTGTGGGGCGCTGGACGGTTGAGATGTTGCTGATCTTCACCCTGCGCCGGCCGGATGTTTGGCCGGTGGACGATTTTGGCGTGCGCGAAGGATATAAGCGCCTGCATGGGCTGGTGGCACAGCCCAAGCCGAAGGAGCTAGCCGCGATTGGGCACGCTTATGCGCCATATCGCAGCACCGCGGCGTTATATTTATGGCGCGCGGCGGATGCCCCTGCGGTGAAAGCATCGCCCGATTAGGAAGGCGCGCGCTGCGCGCATTACCCAACCCGGCAGCGCGGGCTGCGTGAAGCGATCCATTCTTTTGTCCGTACATCCCTGGTCAAGCCGCGCAAACTGTCTATAGTGCGTGCTATCGTGGTTATTAGCAACGTCCATCCGCCAGCATTAGCCAGGGTGGGGCAGGGAGAGCAGAAATGTCGTTGAAGGGAAAAGTGGCCGTCGTCACCGGCGGTGGTTCGGGTATTGGCCGGGCTGTGGCGCAGCGTCTGGCGCGCGATGAAGCCGCCATTGCCATATGGGATTTGAACGGCGAGGGCGCCGAGGAAACCGCCAAACTTATCCGCGCGGCGGGTGGCACGGCCCTGGCGCTTACCGCCAATGCCGCGGATAAGGCCGCCATCAAGCAGGCCGCGGATAAAACCCGCGCCGAGTTTGGGCCAATTACGATCATCGTCAATAATGCGGGTATTACCGGCTTCATGCCGTTCGGTCAGCTAGAGGATGACGTGTTCGACCGCATGATCGCCATCAACCTCAGAGGCCCGTTCCTCTGCATCAAGGAAGTGCTGCCGGACATGCTGGCGGCTGGCTGGGGCCGCATCATCAACATCACTTCCTCGTCCATCCAGACCGGCGCGCCCGGCATGGTGCATTACGTGGCCTCCAAGAGCGGGCTGCTTGGCATTACCAAGGCGCTGGCGGTGGAGTATGCCGATAAGGGCATTACCGCCAACACGGTTCCGCCCGGTTTTATCGACACGCCAATGCTTCGCGCCTCGCCGGTTGATGTTGACGCCTATGCCGCCCAGCAGTTGATGAAGCGGCCGGGCAAGCCGGAAGATATTGCTGGTGCGGTTGCCTATCTGGCTTCGGAAGAAGCTGGCTACGTCACCGGCCAGACCATCAGCGTTAATGGTGGCCGTTATATGGGCTCAGCATGATGGTTCTGGAACGCGTCGAAATCACCGCAAAAGACGGCATGGCGGGCGCTCTGCTGGCCGCGCTGCGCGAGACAGGGATTCCGCTTCTGACCGGCACTCAGAGTTGCGTTGCAGCTCGGGCCGGCGGCGGCGTGGAGAACCCCGGCAAGGTTATCCTTCTGGTGGAATGGGCGTCGCTGGAGGCGCACGAGGCCTTCAAAAAAACACAGGACTACATCACGCTGGCGCAAATGCTCGTTCCTTTTGCCAATGGTGCGGTAGCTGAGCATTTCGTCTTCGCCTGATCTGCCGTTGCTTAACGGAAGGGCAGCATCCGGCGCAGCACGCCGTCGCGGATTACATAATGGTGCAGCAGCGCCGCGGCGGCATGGCAGCCGGCCAGCACGATAATGGTCCACGCCACAACGTCGTGCGCCTGCCCCACAAGCCACCCTGTCTGGCGCGAGATTTGTCCGAATGGCGAGGGGATGAGCAGCCCGAAAAAGCTGAGCGCCTGATTATGCGTCCAGCGCGTGGCGAAGCCCAGCACAAGCTCTGCCCCCAGCAGCGTGTAGAGCGCGTGGTGGGTTGCTTTCGCCACCCGGTCCAGCACGCCCAGCCCGGCAGCTGGCAGCCGCCGCCCGGCCGAACCCCGCCAAACCAGGCGCAGCAGGTAAACCCCCGTCAGGATCATCCCCAGCGACATATGCGTGACGACCATCGCATGTTCCGTTGGCTTGGCGAAAAACTCCCAGAATTCCGCCAGCAGAAACTGCGTGACGACCAGCAGAGCCGTAAGCCAGTGCAGGGCAATGCTCATCGGGTCATAGTTGTAGGGGGGCGCCGCCATGGGTTCACCCTGCGTCATGCTCATCTGCCGGCCTTTCCGTCATGCTTTGTGCCGCCCCATATAATGTGCCCGGGGGGCGCCGTTAATGGCTGGCCGTGCTATCTATTGTATCGGCCGCATGGCGGCATCGTGGCGGGCCTGCTTGCCCCAATCCCTGGTTACGCCTAGTTTGCCGCCGCCGCCCGGGCCTGCCGCGCGGCTTGTTTATGCCCCGGCTACCCCGCCGGGCTGATATGGCAGTTTTATGAAAATTCTCTTCGCCTTCGAAAATTCACTACCCAATGCCGAAGCCGATGCCGAGGTTTTCGTCACCACCGCCAAATATCTTGCCCCCTACACATCCGGCGCCACGCTGCACGCGCCCATCGCCAAGGGTGCCACGCTGGAGCAAATCCGCATGCTCGCGGGCATGGATGTTGTTCCCGTCTGGGCGCCGCTTACCCCTGCCGCGCTGCGCCATTTCTGCGCGGGCCTCACCATTGTGCTGCGCTCTGCCTTTCGCAAGGCGGACCTCGTTTATACCCGCAACCTTTGGGTGGCCTTCATGTCCATTCTGTTCGGCCAGCGTGTGGTGTTCGACCATTACCGCCCCTGGCCGGACCAGATTCCCCCGCTGCAATATTTCCTCTACCGCCTGTTCTGCCACCGGCGCTTTCTGGGTAGCATCTGCCACTCGGAATACACGCGGCAGAAATATATCGAGCTTGGGGTGCCGCCGGAAAAACTCCGCTGTGTGCATAATGGCTTCGAGCCTGCCCGCTTCGCCGCGCCCATGCCCATCGCGGAGGCCAAATCCCTCATCGGCCTGCCGGAGGATGCCAAAACCGTGGTCTATACTGGCCGTGTGAACCAGAAAAAGGGGCTGGAGCTGGTTATAGAAGCCGCCAAGCGTTTGCCGGAGCTCACCTTCCTCTTTGTTGGCTCCTATGGCGATGGCCCTATCGAGCGCCTGGCCGCCGATGTGCCTAATATCCGTATCATTCCCTGGCAGACGGAAGCGACGCTCAGCCGCTACATTTTCGCGGCTGATGTGCTGCTCATCCCGCCCTCGCTCAACCCGCTGGCGCAATTCGGCTCCACGGTTTTGCCGCTCAAACTTTTCTTTTATCTTGGCTCTGGCCGCCCCATTCTGGCCGGGGCCACGCCCGA
>JAKBCX010000259.1 GCA_021807465.1 Pseudomonadota bacterium
GCCGCCGCACCGCAATATGTGTATGACAACACGGCGAAGAACGCGACGCGCGCTCAACTCGACCCGCGCGGCGGCCGGCTCGGCTTCTCCAACGCCTATGGCGGCGCGCCCTTCCCGATCATCAACACCGCTGATCCGCTGGTTGGCGGCGCGCAACTCATCTGGAACCATCTCACGGCTTGGCTCGACTACTCAGACTACTCCACCTTCACGCCTGGCGTCGTCATGATCGGTGGCAAGCTAATTCTCGTCTCCGGCGCATTAGCTCGGACGATTTACCCGTATTACGACCCCAATGGCTCGCTGGAGACCTTCGGCGGCTATTACAGCAAGGGGCATTATTACACTAAGGCGCCTGCTGGGGCGAACGGCCAGGAATTCCTGACCTGGCATACCACCAACGTGAATAATCAGCCAGACATTACCTGGACGTTGCTCAATGGCCAGGGCCGCGTGCGCAAAGCCCCTAACATGGCCTTCGACGCGCCGAACCCGGATTCCGATGGTATTGCCAACATTGACGAAAGTCAGGGTTTCTACGGCAACCCGTCACAATATGACTGGACCTATATCGGGAAGAAGGAACTGCTGATTCCCTATAACTGCAACAAATTTGCCTTCGTACCCGCGCAGGAATTCCTCGGGCCGCATTTCCCCAAGCCGGAATATACCCGCTGGGAGAAGCACCGCGTATGGGTGCTGGAGGCAACCCTGCATCCAGGCAACCATAATGTGAATGCAAAACGGCGCTTCTACCTCGACGAGGATACCTGGTACATCGTTCAAGGTGAGGGGTACGATGCCAATAACAATATGGTGAAGCACTATGCAGTCTATCTCTCCTGCACACCATCGACACCAGCGGTGGGCACCGTGGCCACCGGCACATTCAGCCTTACAAGCGGCGATTATTGCTTTAACGGCACTTACCCTTACGGGGAGTACAGTACCAGCAAGTATTTGATCGCTCAGAACGAAGCCTATTTCGAACCGCAACAGATGGCGGCCCAGGCGGCCTTCTGATCCTCGCCGGCTGAACCCAGCCAGCCATAATAAACCCCGCCGCATGGCTCATGCGGCGGGGTTTTTCTTGTGGTCCGCTTACGCGGCGCGGGCCTTACCGCCGGCATATTGCGGCCGGCGCGGCTTTACCTTGCGCACCACCAAATCCGGGTGGCGCTGCGGCTTTTTCGCAGGCTGCGCATGGGCCGGGCGCGTGCCGCTGGCCACATGCATCTTCACGCCGGTCAACTTCTCAATCTGGTTCAGGTAGGGCAGCTCGGTGGCGTCGCAGAACGCCACGGCCACGCCTTCCGCCCCGTTGCGCGCGGTGCGGCCAATGCGGTGCACATAGCTCTCCGGCTCGTTCGGCAGCTCGTAATTCACCACATGGCTCACGCCTGTCACGTCAATGCCGCGCGCCGCCAAATCGGTGGCCACCAGCACCCGCACCTCACCAGACTTAAACGCTTCCAGCGCGCGCTGGCGGGCATTCTGGCCGAGATTGCCGTGCATCGGCGCGGCAACGATTTTCGCGCCGTTCAGTTGCAAAGCCACCTTGTCGGCGCCGCGCTTGGTGCGCGTAAACACAATCGCGCGGGTAAAGCTCGGATCCTTCAGCAGGTCGATGAGCAATTGCCGCTTCGCGCCAGCATCGATGAAATGCACATGCTGGGCAATGCGTACCGGGGTGGAGGAGGTTGCGGCAATGGACACGCGCACCGGGTCGTGCAGCAGCCCCTCGGCCAGCTTGGAAATTTCCGCCGGCATGGTGGCCGAGAACAAGGCCGATTGCCGCCGCGCGGGCAGCGCCGCCACAACCTTGCGGATATCGGGCATGAAGCCCAGGTCAAGCATCCGGTCCGCCTCGTCCAGCACAAAAAACTGGCACTGGTCGATAATCAGGTTGCGCGTGTTCATCAGGTCGCAAATGCGTCCCGGTGTGCCCACCACAATATCCGCCCCGCGCGACATGCGGTTAACCTGCCCCATCCGGCCCACGCCGCCGACGATCAGCACCGTGTGCAGGCCCAACCCGGCGCCGAACTTTTTGAACTCCTGCTCAATCTGCACCGCCAGCTCGCGCGTGGGGGCCAGAATAAGGGCACGGGTGGAAAAGCGGCGGTTATGCAGCTTGTTGGCCGCCATCTGCTGCAAAATGGGCAAGGCGAAGGCCGCGGTCTTGCCGGTGCCGGTCTGGGCGATGCCCAGCACGTCGCGCCCGGCCAGACCAGCCGGAATAGCGCCTGCCTGAATCGGGGTTGGCTTGGTAAAGCCCGCCGCGTTCAGCGCGTGCATAATGGTGCTGGCAAAGCCAAACGAGGCGAAAGTAGTTTCAGTCATAAAATATACGTCTCCGGCGCCGCGAACCTCTGGTTCGCAGCGATATTGTCCGGCTTCCACGCGCGATATTGGAAAAGGACGGTGCAAAATGCCCGTATTAAGGGACGTCTCCGCCAAGGCCGGAAAATTCCGGTCGCGCTTTGGCGAGTGACGCGCGCTTATGCCCATGCCGCACCGCAAAACGCAACCCCTATCACGCAGGCCAGATACGCAAAGAAAAGGCCAGGGAGCCGAAGCCCCCTGGCCTTTTTTGTTACACGCGGCTCCGGTTTAGTCGCCTGCCGCCGGGTGCATGGCGCCCATGGCGCTGGCCGGGCGGGCCTTGGCCGGGGCAGGCAGCGCCTTAGGCGCCTTGGCCGGCATGGCGGCCAGGATAGAGACAGAGACCGAGGCCAGATAGGGCATGGACTGGGTGAACAGCACCGCGACCCACAGCTTAGTCTCTAGCGTTGCCCAGTGGTGGCCAAAGCCAACCCCCAGCGCCGCCGCCCAGGTAAGGGCCAGCAACACCAGCTCCTCGCGGGCCATTACCAGCCCCTGCACCAGGGCGGGGGCATCGTTCATCTTCGGTGTGCGCAGAAAGGGCAGCGAGTTGGTGAACAACCCCTTCCACACCGCCTTGCCGATGGCGTGGCTCAGCGCCAGCCCCGCCACCGCCGCGCCCAGCCGGTCCATGAAGCCGCAAGGCACGCGGTTTTTATACAGGGCCAGTATCTGCACGATCTTGAAGAAGAACAGGCCGATAGAGGGCAGCATGAACAGGGCGATGGGGAACTCGAACCGCACCGGGTCAAAGATCAGCCCCACGGACCAGGCCAGACCCATCAGCAGGAAGGCAATGCCCAGCGCGTCGCCAAACCAGGGCGCCCAGCCGGCGATGAAGTGCCAGCGCTGGCCCGCGGTCAGCTCCTTGTTGAAGGGGTTGAACAACGCCCCAGCATTGGCCCGCACAATGCGCATGGCGCCATAGGCCCAGCGGTAGCGCTGCTTGCGGAAGGCATTGTAGTCATCCGGCATCACGCCCTTGCCGAAGCTCTTCTTGGAATACACCGCCTCGTACCCGGCGCGGAACAGGCGCAGGCCAAGCTGGCTGTCCTCGGTGATGCACCATTCGGCCCAGCCGCCTTCGTTCATCAGCGCGTCCTTGCGGATCAGCGTCATGGTGCCGTGCTGGATGATGGCGTTGCGCTCGTTACGGGTGACCATGCCGGCGTGGAAGAAGCCCGCATATTCCCAGAACATCATGCGCTTGAAGAGGCCGCCGTCATTGTCGCGGTAATCCTGCGGCGACTGGGTGAACCCCACGGCCGGATTATCGAAAG
>JAKBCX010000260.1 GCA_021807465.1 Pseudomonadota bacterium
ATCGCCGCCGAGGAAGACGCGGGCCACGCCTTCCAGGCCGAACAGGGCCTCGGCCAGAGGCGAGATGAGGGCGGCGTCGGCATCGGCGAAATCGGCCGTGGCGTCGCCCAGAATGGCGCGGCCGGGCAGGAATTTCAGCGTCGCCGGGTTGGGCGTGCCTTCGGTTTCGATGAACATGGGAACTCCCCCGGATTAAAGCGGACCAAACCGGTCCTGATGAGGTCTTAGTTTGGCTGTTTTGCGGCGGATGACAAGGGGGCTGGCTTGAACATCCCGCGCGCCTTGTATTCGCGGCGCGGATGGGCGCGCTGCGATTTCCGGCATGAATCGGGGAAACAATGTATAATCGCGCCTATGGCGGCGCCACGCCGCGCCTGAATGTGATAGAGAGGAGCAAGCCATGACCGCGCTCGATGTACGCGCCCTGGAAGAACGGGCGCTGAATGCCTGGCCCGCGCAGCAGACGCTTACCGTGGGCGGGTGGCTGTTCCGCAGCGCGGGGGGGTGCACCAAGCGGGCCAATTCCGCGAATGCGCTGGCGCCCTGGGCCAATTTTGAAACCGTGCGGCGTGAGGCGGAGGCTTTTTATGCCAGCAAGGGGCTGCCTACGATTTTCCGACTCTCACCGCTGGCGCCGGCCGATTGCGATGCGGCGCTGGAAGCCGCCGGGTATAGGGAGCTTGAGCCATCTTTAGTTATGGTCGCGCCATCTGGCCGGCACGACATAGCCCCCGAGGTGGCGCTGGAGAGCGCGCCAAGCCGCGAATGGCTGGAGGGCATTGCGGCGGCCAATGAAGTGCCCCCTGCCTTGCGCCACGCCCACGATGCCATTGTGCAGGGCATTGCCGTGCCCGCCGCCTATGCAACCCTGCGCCGGGACGGCCAGGCGGCCGGGTTTGGGCTGGCGGTGCGCGAGCGCGGCGCGGTGGGGCTGTTCGATATTGTGGTTTTGCCAGCGTGGCGCGGCCATGGGCTTGGCCGGATGATGACGCAGGCGCTGATGGGCTGGGGCCAGGCGGGCGGGGCATCCGTGTCGTATCTGCAGGTGCATGAGAGCAATAACGTGGCCATCAGCCTTTATGAACGGCTCGGGTTTCGCGAGGCCTATCGCTACCATTACCGCATGGCACTTGCCTGACAGCGCGTATTGGCATGGGGTGGCAATAGGCCCAGATTGGTAGCATGCTGCCGACCCTGTTTTTGAGCCATGGCTCGCCGATGACCGCCCTTGAGGACACGCCAGCGCGGCGTTTTTTAGCTGGGCTGGGTGCGGCCCTACCCCCGCCAAAGGCGATTCTTGTGGCTTCGGCGCATTGGGAAGCGGCGGAACCTACGCTCTCGGCACCAGCGCGCAATGAAACGATTCACGATTTCTACGGGTTTCCGCGCCCGCTTTACGAGTTGCGCTATAATGCGCCAGCTGCCCCCGCCTTGGCTGCGCGGGCGGTGGATTTGCTAAACGGCATGGGGGCTGTGGTGGACCATGCGCGCGGGCTGGACCATGGCGCCTGGGTGCCGTTGCTGCTGGGCTGGCCGGAGGCCGATGTGCCGGTGGCACAAATTTCCATTCAGACGCATCTGGGGGCCGCGCACCATCTGACGCTGGGCGCGGCTTTGGCGCCGCTGCGCGATGAAGGCGTGCTGATTATCGGTAGCGGGAGTTTTACGCATGATTTGCGGCGCTTCCGGCGCGGGGTGGCGCTGGATGCGCCGGAGACGGCGGATGTAACCGCATTCTCTGCGTGGATGAATGAACGGATTCTGGCACGGGATGTGGCCGCGCTGGCGGATTACCGGCGGCAGGCCCCGTATGCGGTGGAAGAGCACCCCACGGAAGAGCATATTCTGCCGCTGCATGTGGCACTTGGCGCGGCAGGGGCAGAGGCGCGCGCGGCGCGGCTGCATAGCTCGGTGGAATTCGGTTTCATGCGGATGGATGCCTACGCCTTCTCCTGACCACTTCGCGAAGTTTACAAAGTTTCGATGCACCTTGCGGCGGCCGCCTTTCCCTGGGGGCAATGGACAGCCCACGCCCTAATTACGTAATCAGCGCGTGCAGCCTGTGGTTTATGCCGGACAGGGCCGCCTGGGATTCTTTATAAATTCCAAACAATTCATCGTAGAATCGTTGCGATTTCGCTTGCGGGCGCGTGGTGCCAGCCAGGCGGACGCAACTTGCCACGGCTTGCTGATGATCGGCAAAGACGCCCGTGCCCACACCGGCCAGCAGGGCGGCGCCGAAGGAGGCATCGGCGGCTTCCGTATGTTCGATGGCAAGGCCAGTAACATCCGCGATGATCTGCCGCCAGGTGGCCGAGCGCGACCCGCCGCCCATGAGGCGGATGGTGTTGAACGCGAAACCTTCCGCGCGGGCGGCTTGCAGCAAATCGCGGATGGAGAAGGCCAAGCCTTCATACAAGGCACGGGCGAATTCCGGCTTTCCATGGCTGATGGTGAGGCCGATGAAATCGGCGCGCAGAAGCGGGTCCCAGTACGGCGCGCGCTCGCCTTGCAGATAGGGGTGGAAGAGCAGGCCGCGCGCGCCGGGCGGTGTGGCGGCGGCGAGCGCGTCCATCGCCTCGAACCCGCCTTCGGCAAACAGCAGGTCGCGCAGCCAGCGATGCGCGGAGGCGCAGCTATTTGTGCCGGTTGCGGCATAATACAGGCCGGGCAGAATATGCGGGTAGCAGGAGATGGGCGGGCGCACCACCGGGCCTTGCGTGACGAGGTAGAGCACGCCCGCCGTGGCGAGTTTTATGGCGCCTATGCCGGGGGCATTCGCGCCGATACCGAAACATTCAACCGTTGTGTCGTTAGAGCCGCAAATGACCGGTGTGCCCTCGGCAAGCCCGGTGCGGACTGCGGCTTCGGGCGTTATGCCGCCCACGATATGTTCTGGCGCCACGATGGGCGGCAACAGCGCGGGGTTGAGGTTGATGAGGGCGGCGAGTTCGGGTGACCAGTTGCGGGTTTGGTTATCGGCCAGCAGGGCGCCGATGGCATCGGAAAAATCGGTCTCCCATGTGCCGGTGAGGCAGTAGCGGAGATAGTCCTTGGCCAGATACAGGCGCGTGGCGCGGGCCATGGTGGATGGCTCGTTGGCGTGCAGCCAGGCGAGCATGGCGAGTGTCCAGGTGGGGTTGGCGCGGTTGAGGGCGGTGGCGATGATTTTATCGCCCGCCTTCTCATTCAGGGCGGCGGCTTCCTGCGCGGCGCGCTGGTCGTTCCACATAATGGCGGGGCGCAGCACCGTGCCCTTGTCATCCGTAAGCACAGGGATGTGCGCGCCTGCGGAAAGGCCGATGCCCGCGATGGCCCCAGGCGGGATAGCGGCGGCTTTGAGCGCGGCGGGCACGGCGGCGCAGAGGGCGGCGAACCATTCGGGCGGGGATTGCTCTGACCAGCCGAAACGGGGGATGGAGGTGGTGACCGGGTGCGCGGCCTCGCCCTTGATTCGGCCTGTATCGTCTATGATGGTGGCCTTCAGGCTGCCTGCGCCGAGGTCTATGCCGAGGAGGTATTTTTGCACATCTCGCCCCTGGTAAGCGTTGTGGGGGGAGGATAGCATTATGGGCATGTCCCAGACCATAGAGCTTGCACCCTCGTTGCGGGCGGCACGTTTGAGCGTGGCGCAGATCCCGGTGATCGACATATCCCCCCTGCG
>JAKBCX010000261.1 GCA_021807465.1 Pseudomonadota bacterium
CCGCGCAGGGCTGCAATGCGCCACTAACCGCCCCCAAGCGTGACAGAATGGCGGAAATGCCCTAGGGGAGCCGCCAGTATTTTATCAAAGAGCAAGCAGGGACAAGAGTCATGCGCGTTTATTACGACCGGGATGCCGACGTTAACCTTATCAAGAGCAAGAAGGTCGCCATTATCGGCTATGGCAGCCAGGGCCACGCCCATGCGCTGAACCTGAAGGATTCCGGCGTGAAGGAGCTGGCCGTTGGCCTGCGCGCCGGTTCCGCCGCCATTGCCAAGGCCGAGGGTGCTGGGCTGAAGGTGATGACCCCGGCCGAGGCCGCCAAATGGGCCGATGTGGTGATGGTGCTGACCCCGGATGAGGGCCAGGCCGATTTGTATTATGCCGATCTGGCGCCCAATCTGCGCCCCGGCTCGGCCCTGGCTTTTGCCCATGGCTTGAACGTGCATTTCAACCTTATTGAGCCGCGCAAGGATATTGACGTGTTCATGGTGGCGCCGAAAGGCCCCGGGCACACGGTGCGCGGCGAGTATTTGAAGGGCGGCGGTGTGCCGAGCCTGGTGGCCGTGGCGCAGAACCATAGCGGCAATGCGCTGGAAATCGCGCTCTCTTACGCTTCGGCCAATGGCGGCGGCAAGGGCGGCATTATCGAGACCACCTTCAAGGAAGAATGCGAGACCGATCTGTTCGGCGAGCAGGCCGTGCTGTGCGGCGGGCTGGTGGAGCTGATCCGCGCCGGGTTCGAGACGCTGGTGGAAGCCGGGTACGCGCCGGAAATGGCGTATTTTGAGTGCCTGCACGAGGTGAAGCTGATTGTGGACCTGATTTATGAAGGCGGCATCGCCAACATGAACTACTCCATCTCCAACACCGCCGAGTATGGCGAGTATGTGACCGGCCCGCGCATTATTACGCCGGAAACCAAGGCCGAGATGAAGAAGGTGCTGGAGGATATCCAGACCGGCCGCTTCACCCGCGACTGGATGCTGGAGAACAAGGTGCATCAGGCCAGCTTCAAGGCCATACGCCGCCGCAACGCCGCCCACCCCATTGAGGAAGTGGGCGCCAAGCTGCGCGGCATGATGCCGTGGATTTCCAAGAACGCGCTGGTGGACAAGGCGAAGAACTGATTGCCATGGATGGCACGCGGCCGGACCACCAGCCCCGCGTGCATCTAATTAAACTCGCCGTGGGTGTGCGCGATTTCGCGCATCTTGCGGCCATACAAAAGGCAAGGGCGGCGGCAACGCCGCCCTTGCGGCATTTAACGCGCAATTTTCCCAAACGGGCGGAAGAGCTGCTGGGGGGCGGGTCTATCTACTGGGTAATTGGCGGGCTGATTTCCGCGCGGCAGTTGCTGGCGGGGGTGGAGCGCGCGGCGGAGGCCGATGGCACGCCCTGCACGGCTTTGGTGCTTAACCCCACGCTAGTGCAGGTGGAGCCGCGGCCCATGCGGGCCTTCCAGGGCTGGCGGTATTTGGAAGCCAAGGACGCGCCGCCGGATTTGGGTGGCGATGGCGGCGGCGCGGAGATGCCGGAGGAAATGCGGCGGAAGCTGGCCGCTTTGGGGCTGCTTTAGCAGCTTTTCAAACGGGCGCCGGCCGGGCTAGGCTGGGGGCATGAAATTCGCCCGCCTTATCGAAGCCATAATATTCGGCGGCCGCTGGCTGCTGGTGCCCATGTATGTGGCCATGCTCGGCATTCTTGTGCTGCTTGCCGCCTATTTTATAGGTGAGCTGGTTCATGCCCTGCCAAGGCTGATTGTGCTGAGCGAGAATGATCTGCTTGTTCTCTCTCTGTCGCTTATCGATTTGGTGCTGACGGCTAATCTGGTCGTGGTGGTCACCATCTCGGGCTATGAGAGCTTTGTGCGCCGGGTGGAGCTTGGCCCGGGCGATTCGCGGCCGGAATGGATGGGGCGGATCGAGTTCTCCAGCCTCAAGCTGCGGCTGCTGACGGCGGTGAGCGTGATTGCCGCGGTGCATTTGCTGCGCAGCTTTCTGGAGGTGGACCAGGAAACCGAGCATGATTTGCTTTGGCAGGTGGTTATCGTGCTCACCTTCGGCGCGCTCGCGGCCCTGCTGGCGCTTACCGACAGGCTGGCGGGGCATAGCCAGAAATAACCTCTCAGCGTAAGGCGGCGCAGAATTCGGCGATGCGCGCGCAGGCTTTTTCCAGCGCCGCCGGGGCGGATGCGGTGGAGATGCGTATATGCGGACTCATGGCGAAGGCAGCGCCCTGCACCACGCCCACATGGGCTTCTTCCAGCAGGGCCATGGCGAAATCCTCGTCCGAGGCCAGTTTGCGCCCGGCCTTGGTGGTTTTGCCCAGGCAGCCGGAGATGTCGGGGAAGACGTAGAACGCGCCTTCCGGCTTGTGGCAGAGCAGGCCGGGGGCCTGGTTCAGCGCCGCCACCACAATATCGCGCCGCGCCTGGTAGGCGCTGGCGCGTTCGGCCAGGGCGTTTTGCGGGCCGGTAAGCGCCGCCAGCGCCGCCGCCTGGCCCACGGAGGACACGCCGGATGTGGCCGTGGCCTGCACCACTGTGCAGGCTTTCATCAGCTCCGCCGGGCCGAAGCACCAGCCAATGCGCCAGCCCGTCATGGCGTAGGTTTTGGAAACGCCGGACATGGTGACAACCCGGTCCGCCAGATCGGGCGCCACGCCCAGCAGCGTTACGTGCCTGCGGCCATCGAACAGCAGATGCTCGTAAATATCGTCCGAGAGCACGGCCACATGCGGGTAATGGCGCAGCACATCGGCCAAGGCGCGCAGGGCGGCATCGTCTATCGCCGCGCCCGAGGGGTTGTTGGGGTAGTTGAGGATGAGCAGCTTGGTGCGGCTGGAAATGGCGCTTTCCAGCACCTCTGGGCGCAGCACGAACCCGTCTGCTTGCGCGCAGGGGGCGAAAACCGGCTCGGCGCCCGCGAATTTCACCGTTTGCTCGTACCCGGCCCAGGACGGGGCGGGGATAATCACCTCATCGCCACGCTGCGCCAGGGCCATGACCACGTTGAAGATGGCCTGCTTGCCGCCATTGGTGACCAGCACATTGGCGGGGTTGATTTTCACTCCATGCTCGCGGGCGAATTTCTCCGCCACCGCCGCGCGCAGAGGCTCGATGCCGCCCAGCGGCGGGTATTTGGTCTCGCCGCGCCGCGCCGCCGCGAACCCGGCCTCGATAACATGGGCCGGGGTGGGGAAATCCGGCTCGCCCAGCGAGAGGGAGATGACCTCGTGCCCCGCCGCGCGCAGCGCGCGGGCCTTGGCGGCCATGGCGAAGGTGGCGGCCAGTTCGGTGCGGCTTGCGCGGTCGGATAATGCCAGCATGGGGGCGGTTTAGAACGTCCTGGCAAAGCAGGCTAGGCGGTGTCTTAAGAAGCCGTTGCACCCGGCTCCGGCGTGGGTGTTTTTTGGCTGGCTGCAGCCACGGCTTCTGCCTGGCGCAGCAGGCGCAGCACGTTGCCGCCCCATATTTTCGCCAGCTCTTCGCGCCCATAGCCGCGCCGCGTTAGCTCGGCGGTTAAATTGCGCGCCTGGCCTATGTGCATGAAGCCCTTCACGCCGCCGCCGCCGTCGAAATCGGTGCCGATGCCGACATGGTCTATGCCCATGCGCTTCACACCGTAATCGATATGGTCGGCAATATCCGCCA
>JAKBCX010000005.1 GCA_021807465.1 Pseudomonadota bacterium
GCAGAGCATAGACGCAACCAAGGCGTTTGACGGGCGGATTGCGCTGGTGAGCATACAGCCCGGTACTCAGGATTTTGCCGCGCCGCTGAAAAAAGCCGTGGCGGAGGCGCTGACGATTAAGCCGGGCGCTGCGTTTGAGGTGCGGGCGGTGACCGATGCCAAGGGCACGCCGGGCGAGCAGGCCGGGCGCCTCAACACGCTGGCACCACTTGCCGGTGAGGTGGCGCAGGCGATTGCGGGCGATGGCGTGCAGCCGGGCCATGTGGCGCTGACAGCGGGGACGGACGGGACGGGTACGGAAATCCTCGTCTTCGTGAAATGATGTTTGCGCCTTCCTGGCTGATGCCGGCCCTGCGGCGGCTGGACCCTGAGACCGCGCATAATCTGGCGCTGCGCGTCCTGCGGCTGGGGTTGGTGGGGCATGATTCGACGCCGGATGATCCTATTTTGGCCGTGGAGGCGTTCGGGCGGCATTTGCGTAACCCGATTGGGCTGGCGGCGGGGTTCGATAAGAATGCCGTAGCGGCTGATGCGCTGGGGCGGCTGGGGTTCGGCTTTGTGGAGACGGGTACGGTGACGCCGCGCCCGCAGCCGGGGAATCCGCGCCCGCGCTTGTTCCGGCTGGCTGAGGATAATGCGGTGATTAACCGCATGGGGTTTAATAATGCCGGGCTGGATGTGTATCTGGCCAATTTGCGGCGAGTGGACCGGCAGGCGATTGTGCTGGGGGCGAATGTTGGCATTAACAAAGAGGGCGCGGACCCGGAGCGGGATTATCCGGCGCTGGTGAATGCGGTGACGCCTTATGCCGATTACATCATCATCAATATCTCTTCGCCGAATACGCCCGGGCTGCGGGATTTGCAGTCAGAAGAGCGGCTGGCGGCGATTCTCTCCGGCATTGTCACGTCGCGGCCTGTGTTTGTGAAGATTGCGCCGGATTTGTCCGACGAAGGGCTGGAGGCGGTGATTGGGGTGGCGCTGAAGCATGGGGTGAAAGGGCTGATAGTGTCCAACACCACCATTGCCCGGCCTGAGAGCTTGCGCAGCCCGTTAAAGGGTGAGGCGGGCGGGCTTTCTGGCGCGCCCCTGTTTGTGCCCTCTACGTTGATGCTGGCGAAGGCTTACAAGCTGGCGGGTGGCAAGCTGATGTTTATTGGCGCGGGCGGCGTGGCGACGGCGGAGCAGGCGCTGGCGAAGATTCTGGCCGGGGCATCGCTGGTGCAGCTTTATTCCGCTTTTGCGTATCAAGGCCCGCTTTTGCTGCCGCGGTTGAAGGCAGGGCTGGCGGCGCTGTTGCGCGCGCACGGATTTGCCAATGTGGCCGAAGCGGTGGGGGCAGGGGTATGAGCGGGTTTGCCGCGCTGGCGGCGCGTTATGATGGGTTTATCGTCGACCTCTGGGGCGTGGTGCACGATGGGTTTGCACCGCTGCCCGGTGTGCTGGAATGCCTGGCGGAATTGCGGGCGGCAGGTAAGTGGGTGGTGTTTCTCTCCAACGCCCCGCGCCGGCCAGCGGGCATTGTTGCCTTGCTGGCGAGCATGGGTGTGACGAGGGATTTATACGCGGGCATTATGTCCAGCGGCGAGGCTGTGTTTTTGGGCCTGCGCGACCGCACGGATGAGTTTGCCGCGCTGGGGCAGCGATTATACCATCTGGGGCCGCCGCGGGACCGGGATGTTTACGACACGCTGCCCTACGAGGTGGTGGATGAGCCGGAATTGGCGGATTTTATTCTGAATACCGGGCCGGATGATGTGCTGGGGCCGCATGAGCCGGAGCTTTACCGGCCTGTGCTGGAGGCCGGTCTGAAGCTGCATCTGCCGATGGTGTGCGCCAACCCCGATTTGGAAGTGATGAAAGGCGGGCAGAGGATTATCTGCGCGGGGTATCTGGCCGAGCTGTATAAGGGCGAGGGCGGGCATGTGATTCAGCGCGGCAAGCCCGATGCGGCGATTTACGGGCCAACCCTGGCACTGCTGGGCACGGCGCGGGAGCGCACGCTGGCGGTGGGGGACTCGCTACGGACCGATATTGAGGGCGCTAAAGCGGCGGGGATTGATAGCTGCTGGGTGCTTTCGGGCATTCATGCGCTGCACCCGGAAAACGCGGTGGCCGAGGCGCGGGCGCATGGGGTTAGCCCGGTGGCGATTCTGCCGGGACTGGGCTGGTAGCTGGCTTCTGGCCGTCTGCCGGGAGCGTTAGGAACATTCCGGGTGAGGGGCGGCCGATGGAGTATGTAGCCGTATCGAAATTCAATGGGCTAGATACGCCTTGCGTGACTCTGCTGGATGCCGCGGAGACGGGTCAGGATGCGCCGCTGGCCGGAATTTTGTTGTTTGACGCGAAGAGTAAATTTGCGCCGGTGCGCAGCTTCAGGCCTTTACGGGTGAAAATTGAAGCGGTGAGGGCTTGGCGTATCGAGGATGCGTTGCTGAGCGATGAATTCATCGTGCATCGCGGCAAGGAAATTTTTGTCGATTGCTCTTATCATTGTAGCGGGCCTGCGCAGGTTGGGGCAGTGCGGGCGCGGCTTGCAGCGCGCGTGGCGGCTATGCCGGCTGAGGTAGATGAGCGTTATGCGCGGGAAAGCGCGCTGGTGTTTCATAATGAGGGCGGTGGGACCTGGGGGCATTTTCTCATCCAGCTTTTGCCCAGGGCTTTGGCGTATTTGCGGCAATTTTCACAAGGAAAGCTGGCAGTGCCGGTGCCGCATTTGCTGGAGAGTAACGCATATGGTGAAGCGCTGCGTGCCTATGGCATTGACCCGGCCCGGATGTTGCCGGTTGAACGTGGCCGCACCTATAAATTCCGTGAATTGATATTGGCGGATATACCGTACAACATACCGGCGCAGATGCCGCACCCGGCGATGCTGGCACGGCTATCAGCCCCTGAGGTGCCGGACGACGGCGAGGTTATACAGGGGCGGCCGCTTTTTGTTTCGCGTGCCAGTGCAACCCGGCAAATTGTTAATCAGGCGGCACTGGAAGCGGTGCTAGACCGATATGGTATTGAGAAGATGGAGTTGGGGCGCCAGCCTTTTGCGGCGCAGGTCCGGCGGTGGCGCACGGCGCCTTTTGTTGTTGGTACGCTGGGCAGCGATTTGACGAATTTGATTTTCGCGGCGCCCGGGACGCCGTTGCTGGTGATTTCACCGGATTGGTTTGGTGATGAGTTCTTTTACAATCTTGCGCAGGCGCGGAGACTGCGCTGGAACGAGCTGCGCTGCGGGCAGATGGGTGAGCGCCGGGAGCCGGAGCATACATCGAGCTTTCGTGTGGATATTGAGCGGTTTGAGACCTTGCTGCGTAGCGTGATCCCGCAGGGTATGGCTGGGCCAGCACGGTTTGTGCCGGTTACGCCGGAGGAGCGGACGCGGATATTCCAGACGGTGATCCGGCAGAGGCGCGGGACGGATCTGCCGCGTAGGCTTGTGGTGGCTTGCGGTGGTATTGATGCGCAGATCTGGGCGGCGCTGGAACCTTTGGGGTTTACGGCGATTGGCGCTGACGATTTGGCGGCAGAGACAATGGTGCCGTCATTTGCCGGTGCGGAGCTTTTGGTGCTGCTGGGCGAAGCCGGGCTGCACGAGGCCCGGTTCTGCGCGCCGGGCACGCCCGTGATTCTAGCGGCCAATGTGCAGGCGGGTGACTATCTCGCCTCGCTGGAATTGGTGCAGATAACGCCTGGCGAGGGTGGGGTGGTTGCAGCCGTGCAGGACGTGCTCACCGGGCTTTGAAGCCCGGCTTACACCAGCCGGGATTGCTTGACCGCCGCGGCGATGAAGCCCTCGAACAGCGGGTGCGGGGCGAAGGGCTTGGATTTCAGCTCCGGGTGGTACTGCACGCCGATGAACCAGGGGTGGTCGGGGTATTCGACGATTTCCGGCAGCACGCCATCTGGCGAGAGGCCGGAGAAACGCATGCCCGTGGCTTCCAACTGGGCGCGGTAATGGATGTTGACTTCGTAACGGTGGCGGTGGCGCTCTTGGATGTTCGCCGCGCCTGAATAAACGTCGCGCACCAGAGAGCCTTCGGCCAGCGTGGCGGGGAAGGCGCCCACGCGCATTGTGCCGCCGAGATTGCCGCCGATGGCGCGGCGCTCGATCTCGTTGCCGCGTGCCCATTCGGTGAGCAGGCCGACAATGGGGATGTCGCACGGGCCGAATTCGGTGGAGGAGGCGGTGGGCAGGCCGGCTAGGTTGCGGGCACATTCGATGACCGCCATTTGCATGCCAAAGCAGATGCCGAAGAACGGCACTTTGCGCTCGCGGGCGAAGCGCACGGCCTCAATCTTGCCTTGCGTGCCGCGCTCGCCAAAGCCGCCGGGGACGAGGATACCGTGCACGCCGTCGAGCTGTTCGACCGCGTTGGGCTGCTCGAATATTTCCGAATCGACCCAGTCGAGCTGCACCTTCACGCCATTTGCGATGCCGCCATGGGCGAGGGCCTCGGCAAGGGATTTATAGCTGTCCAGCAGATTGGTATATTTACCGACCACGGCGATGCGCACCGTGCCTTCCGGGTTGCGGATTGTATCGGCGATGCGCTGCCAGTGGGAGAGGTCTGGCTCGCTCTCGAAGGGCAGATCGAAATGGCGCAGCACTTCGCGGTCCATCCCGGCTTCGTGGTACGAGATGGGAACGGCGTAGATCGTGTCGATGTCGAGCGCCGGAATGACAGCTTCGGCGCGGACATTGCAGAAGCTGGCGATCTTGCGGCGCTCATTCTCGGGGATCTCGCGGTCGCAACGGCAGATGAGCATGTTCGGCTGGATGCCGACATTTTGCAGCTCTTTGACCGAATGCTGGGTGGGTTTGGTTTTCAGCTCGCCGGCCGAGGGAATGTAGGGCACCAGGGTGAGGTGCAGGAACATGGCGCGCTCGGGCGTTAGCTCGTTGCCAAGCTGTCGGATGGCTTCAAGGAAGGGGAGCGATTCGATGTCGCCCACCGTGCCGCCGATTTCGACCAGGACGAAATCCAGCCCTTCGGTCTCGCGTAATATGGCTTCCTTGATGGCATCGGTAATATGCGGGATGACCTGGACAGTGGCGCCCAGATAATCGCCACGGCGCTCTTTGGCGATGACATCCGAATAGATTTTGCCCGTGGTGGCATTGTCGGCCTTGGTGGCGGCAACGCCGGTGAAGCGCTCGTAATGGCCGAGGTCGAGGTCGGTCTCTGCGCCGTCATCGGTCACGAATACCTCACCGTGCTGGTAGGGACTCATGGTGCCGGGATCGACGTTAAGATAGGGGTCTAGCTTGCGGAGGCGGACAGAGTAGCCGCGGGCCTGGAGGAGAGCGCCCAGTGCAGCCGAAGCGATACCTTTACCGAGCGACGAGACCACGCCGCCGGTGATGAATACAAACCGCGTCATGGAATCACACCTTACACGAGTCGCTGAAAAAACGGGAGGGTTGTGATGCGCGGATTATTGGCCGGGACCCGGTACGGCGGGCGTGGCAGGGTTGCCCGAGACGGGAGGCTGCGGAGCCGGGAATGCATCGGCCGGGGTTTGCGGCAGGGATTGCGGTGTGACCGGGGCGGCGGGCGCAGGAGCTGCAGGGGCGGGTGCCTGCTGGCTGGCTGGGCTGTTGAGGATGGCGGCATTGCTGTTCTGCGTGTTGCCTTTGTAAAGCAGCGCGAGTGCCAGCGAGAGGGCGAAGAACGCCGTGCCGAGGATGGCCGTGGTCCGGGTGAGGAGATTGGCGGTACCACGCCCGGTCATGAAGCTGCCCATGCCCTGGCCGCCGCCAAGGCCCAGCCCTCCGCCCTCGCTGCGCTGGATCAGCACAACGCCGATCAGCGCGATGGTGACGAAGACATGCAGGACTAGGAGGACTTTGATCATCGACGAACCCGGTTAAAAATCTCTGGGGCTTCTAGCGGTGTGGCGCGGCGGCGGCAATGGCTAGCAGGTCTTCCGCCTTAAGGCTGGCTCCGCCCACCAGCGCGCCGCCCACTTCCGGCAAGGCCAGCAGGCTGGCGGCGTTGCCCGGTTTAACCGAGCCGCCATAAAGAATATTGATGGACTGGCCTGTGGTGCCAAGCTGGGCGGCGAGGGCGGCGCGGATGGCGGTGTGCATGGCTGTCACATCGGCCTCGGTTGGCGTGCGTCCGGTGCCGATGGCCCAGACCGGCTCATAGGCTATTATTCCCGCAAAATTAGCGGGCAGGCTATGGGCAAGCTGGGTGCGGACTACATGCTCGGCCTCGCCGGCATCACGCTGGGCATCGGTCTCGCCCACGCAGATAATGGGGATAAGCCCGGCGGTTTGGGCAGCCTCGGCCTTGGCTTTGACGACGGCATTGGTCTCGCCATGGTTCTCGCGGCGCTCGGAATGACCAAGAATGACATGGGTGGCACCAGCTTCGGCCAGCATTGGGGCGGCAATGTCACCTGTATGGGCGCCTTCAGGCGTGGCATGGCAATCTTGAGCGCCCAGGGCGATGCCGGAGCCTTTGAGAGCGGTGGCGAAGCGGTCGAGCAGGGTAAAGGGCGGACAGATAAGCAGGCTGACATGGCTGGGAGCGGCTTTTATGACCTCGGCATAGGCCGTTACGCCAGCCAGGCGGCCAAACATCTTCCAATTACCTGCAATGATTTGCCGCATGGCGCTAAGCTCCCGTTGTAAACTGCATGTTGCTGGTCAAAAGTGTTCTGCTGCTATGCAGCATATTCGCTGGACTTCAAATGATGCGATGCAACATAATGGCCTCGAGCCTGAAGGAGGGTCTTATTATGTTGATGTTTCTTGCCACGTTAAGTGCGTCCGTTATTGCGACGGTGCTAGTCGCGGCGATGGACATTGAGTGCACCAGGCAGCCCAAGCGCCGCGTTGGCCGGGCCGCGAAAACTGGTGCCAAGGATGTGTATTGCGACGAGGCTGTGGCTGGCGCACTGCGCTGAGCCGGGCAGCCTAGCGGCAGGGCCGGGTGCAAACGCCCCGGCCTGATGCCGCCAGGCAGTGAATTTTTCTGGTCTGGTCCGCGCGGCACCTGCAATTATCTCCGGTCTGGGTTATTTGCCCGATACTGGCCGCCTAGCTATAGAGGCGGCGATCTTGGGTAAAGAGAGCCAATGCTGGTCTGGGTCCGGAAATTAATGAGTAACTGGGTGGCGCGGATTTTTTTCGCACTGCTCATTGTTGTTTTTATTGGTTGGGGCATCTCGAATGTTCTGACGCTGACGGGGAGCAATACCACAGTGGCGCGGGTCGGCGGGACGCCGATTGACGCCTCCGTGGTGCAGGCGGCTTATCAGGCCGCGCTCAACCAGGCCGGGCAGCAAGGCCAGCCAGATTTGGCCACGCGCCAGCAACTGGCCAATCAGGCCCTGGCCGATGCGCTGCGCAAGCAGATGATGAAGCAGGAAGAGCAGAAGCTGGGCCTTGCTGTGCCGGATTCAGCCGTGCGGCAGGTGCTGGATTCGGAACCAGCCTTCCAGAGCAACGGCGTGTTCGATAAGAAAATATTCGAGCAGGTTTTGGCGCAGAATAATTCTTCGCCGGACCAGTTCATTGGGCAAGTGCGGGAAAGCCTAGCCACGCGCCAGCTTATGCTGCCGCTGCTGCGCGGTGTGGCGCCGCCGGCGGAGCTGATTAACCGGTTTTTTGCCTATTTTGGCCAGCACCGCACGGCACAAACCATTGCAATAGCCAGTGCCGCGCAGCCCGCGCCCAAGCCGCCAGCTGATGCCGTGCTGGAGCGTTACTGGCGTAACCACCCGGCGAAATTCACCTCGCCGGAATATCGCCGTGCGCAGATTGTAATCCTCTCTCCCGCCTTGCTGGCGCCGCAGGAGCAGGTGCCCCAAGCCGATATTGATGCCGCCGTGGCGCGGGCCAAGGCGGAGGGGCCGCCAAGTGTGCCGCAGCGTAGTGTGCAGGTAATTACCGTTGGGAATTTGGCGGGCTCGTCGCGCCTGCAGGAAGCGTGGGGCAAAGGGGCGAGCTGGAGCAAGATGCAGGCCCTGGCCAAGAAATATGGCGCCACGGCCGTGGAGATGGACAAGGCGGCGCAGACGCAGATTCCATCGCCCGAGCTGGGGCAGGCCGTGTTTGCCGCGCCTGTCGGCAAGGTTGTTGGCCCGGTGGCGGGCGATACCGGCATGTATGTGTTCAAGGTGACACAGGCTGGGCAGAGCGGGCCGGATATGGCGGCGTTGCGGAAGCAGGCTATACAGGCGCTGCAGCTACAGAAAGCGCAGGCCGATGTGGCCAATGATGTGAACCAGTTGCAGGACGCGTTGGCGGGGCAGACCCCGTTGAACCAGTTGCCGGGCAATTTGGGCTTGGTTGCGGTGCAAGGCACGCTGGATGCCAGCGGCAATACGCCCGAAGGCAGCCCGGCGCCTGTTCCTGGTGGCGATGCGTTGAAGACGGCGATTGTAAAGGCGGTTTTCGCCGCGCATCCGGGGGATCCGGCGCAGTTGCAGAATGGGCCAGATGGCAGCTACTTCGCGCTCTCGCTAGATAAGATTGAGCCGCCAGCGCTGCAGGGCTTTGCCCAGGTGCGTGGCCAAGTGCTGGCCGATTGGACCAAGAGCCAGCAAGTACGCGAGGCGGAGATAAAAGCGACGGCCTTGTACCGCGCGGTGCGGCAGGGCCAGAGCCTGGATGCGGCCGCTAAGGCCGCCGGGTTGCAGGTGAGCACCACGCCACCGCTGCTGCGTAATGCGGGGCAGCAAGGGGCAGGCATGCAGGAACTCAGCAATGTGCTGTTCAGCATGAAGCAGGGGCAGGGCACGATGGTGCAGACCGATACGGGCTTTACCGTGGCGCAGTTGACCGGGATCGCCACGCCGGATCCGGCCCAGTACCAAAGCGTGTATCTGCAATGGCAGCAGCAGATGGCAAAAGACTTGCAGAATGATCTGGCGGAGAGTTTCCTGACCGGGTTGCAGATGCGCGACAAGGTGAGCGTCAACCAGAAGATGCTTGCGCAGATTTATCAGTGAAGATTGGACCCCATGAACGCCGTTTCGTCAGACCGATTTGAGAGTTTCCGCGCCGCTTACGATAACGGGAGCGGGGCGCTGGTCTGGCGGCACGGGATTGCCGACTTGCTGACGCCGGTGGCGGCCTTCCTGAAGGTGGCGCATGGCCAGCCTTACGCTTTCCTGCTGGAAAGCGTGGAGGGCGGCGCGGTGCGCGGGCGCTATTCCGTTATTGCAATGCAGCCAGACCTAATCTGGCGCTGCGAGCACGGCGTGGCGTCAGTGAACCGCGATGCGCGGGCAAACCCGGAGGCGTTTACGCCGGTGGGTGAGGCACCGCTGAAGAATTTGCGCGCATTGATCGCCGAGACCAAGCTGGATGTGCCGGAGCATTTGCCGCCGATGACGGGTGGGCTGCTCGGTTATCTGGGCTACGACATGGTGCGGCTGATGGAAGAGCTGCCGGCGGTAAAGCCGGATGTGCTGGGCATTCCCGATGCGATTTTGGCGCGGCCGGGCGTGTTCATCATCTTCGATGGCGTGACCGATGAGATGACGCTGGCGGCGCCGGTTTATCCCAAAGCCGGGATTTCCGCCGCCGAGGCCTACGCGGCGGCGGAACTGCGGCTGAACGAGCTGGCGCAGGCGCTGGAGCGGCCCGTGCCCAAGTTGACCGGGCGGCAATTGGCGCCGCTGGAACAAAGCTCCAACATGGAGAAGGAAGAGTTTTTGGGCGTTGTGGAGACGGCCAAGAATTACATCCGCGCCGGAGACGCGTTCCAGATTGTGCCCAGCCAGCGGTTTGAGGCGAAATTCTCGTTGCCGCCTTTCGCGCTTTACCGCAGCTTGCGGCGCGTGAATCCGGCGCCGTTCCTGTTCTTTCTCGATTTCGGGACATTCGCGGCCGTGGGGTCCAGCCCCGAGATTCTCGTGCGTTACCGCGATGGTAACGTGACCATCCGCCCGCTGGCCGGTACGCGCCGGCGTGGGGTGGATGCGGCGGAGGATGCGGCGCTGGAGGCCGAGCTTCTGGCCGACCCAAAGGAGCGGGCAGAACACCTTATGCTGCTGGATTTGGGCCGCAACGATGTGGGGCGCGTGGCCGAGATTGGCTCGGTCAAGGTCGTGAAGAGCTTTGCTATCGAGCGTTATTCGCATGTGATGCATATATCCTCGACCGTGGAGGGGCGGCTGCGCTCTGATTGCGATGCGCTGGATGCGCTGATTGCGGGCTTCCCGGCTGGTACGCTCTCAGGGGCGCCGAAAGTGCGGGCGATGGAGATTATCGAGGAGCTGGAGCCTTCGCGGCGCGGCTTATATGCGGGGTGTATCGGCTATTTTGCCGCGAATGGCACCATGGACACATGCATTGGCCTGCGTACCGCCCTGGTGAAGGATGGTGTAATGTATGTGCAGGCGGGGGTTGGCGTGGTGGCTGATTCCGATGCCGAAGCAGAATATGCGGAGAGCGTGCAGAAGGCGCGCGCGCTGTTCCGTGCGGCGGAAGATGCAGTGCGTTATGTCTCCGCGCCGGAGGTTTGAGCCATGATTTTGCTCATTGATAATTACGACAGCTTTACGTTTAACCTGGTGCAGTTTTTTGGCGATTTGGGCGCGGAATGCCTGGTGAAGCGCAATGATGCGCTGACCGCCGGAGAGGCGCTGGCGCTGAAGCCGGACGCGATTGTGCTCTCGCCCGGGCCGTGTACGCCGAATGAGGCGGGGATTTGCCTGGATGTGGTGAAACTGGCGGCTGAGCGGCGCGTTCCGTTGCTTGGTGTGTGCTTGGGGCACCAGGCCATTGGCCAGGCTTTTGGCGGCCAGGTGGTGCGGGCGTCCGAGCCGGTGCATGGCAAGACCAGCGAGGTAATGCACGACAATACCGATGTGTTTGCTGGGCTGCCGAATCCGTTTACGGCGACGCGCTATCATTCGCTCATCGTGCAGCGCTCGACCTTGCCGGAATGCCTGGTGACAACCGCGTGGGTGGAGGATGGCACCATTATGGGGCTGCGCCATGTGTCGCTGCCGATTTATGGCGTGCAGTTCCACCCGGAGAGCATAGCGACTTCGCATGGGCACGATATTTTGCGGAACTTCCTGAAGCTGGCGCAAGAGACGGTAGCGGCGTGAGCACGAGTTTGAAGCCGGTGCTGGCGCGCCTGGGGCGCGGTGAGCGCCTGAGCGCGGCTGACGCGGAAGAGGCATTTGGTGTTGTGATGGATGGGCAGGCAACCCCCGCGCAGATTGGCGGCATGCTGATGGCCATGCGTGCGCGCGGCGAGACAGTGGAGGAGTTGACCGGCGCGGTGACGGCGATGCGGGCGCGGATGACGCGTATTGAAGCGCCGGAAAATGCCATGGATGTTTGTGGCACGGGCGGCGACGGTGCAGCGAGCCTGAATATTTCCACGGCGGTGACGTTTGTGCTGGCAGCTTGCGGTGTGCCGGTGGCCAAGCATGGTAACAAGGCGCTTTCATCGCGTGCCGGAGGGGCGGATGTGCTGGCGGCGCTGGGCGTGAACATTGAGCCGCCAATCGAGCGTTTATCTGATATTTTGGAGGAGGCGGGCTGTGTGTTTCTGTTCGCGCCGCGCCACCATCCGGCGCTCCGCCACGCCGCGCAGGTGCGGGTGGAGCTGGGGACGCGCACGCTCTTCAATCTGACTGGACCGCTATCTAATCCGGCTGGGGTTAAGCGGCAGTTGGTTGGGGTGTACGACCCCGCATGGCTGCGGCCTGTGGCGGAAACTCTGGCAGTGTTGGGCACCGAGGCGGCTTGGGTTGTGCATGGTAGCGGGTTGGATGAGCTGATCCTGGAGGGAGAGAACCAAGTTGTTTCGCTCATGCAGGGTGAGTTTAAGGAGTTTAGAGTAACGGCGGCGGATGCTGGCTTGCGGCCCGTGCCGCTGAGCGCGCTGAGGGGCGGTGATGCGGCGGAAAACGCGGCGGCGTTGCTGGATGTTTTGCAGGGGGCACGCAACGGGTATCGTGATACGATATTGTTTAATGCGGCGGCGGCCCTGATTGTGGCTGGTGTGGCCGAGACCTTGCCGCAGGGGGTTGCTTGCGCGGCTGCGGCATTGGATAGCGGGGCGGCACTGGGCGTGCTGGAGACGTTGCGGGCGGCCTCGCAGGAGATGAGTCTGGCATGAACAAGATTGTGGTTGAGGATATTCTCGCCCGTATTTGCGCCGATAAGCTGGCCGAAATTGAGGCGCGTAAGGCAATGCTGACGCTGGACGAGCTGAAGGCGGCGGTGCGCGATGCGGACAAGCCGCGCGGATTCGCGCGGGCGTTGATGGATGCCTCGGCGGCCGGACGGCCGGCTTTGATTACCGAGATTAAGAAAGCCTCGCCCTCGGGCGGGTTGATTCGCGAGGATTTTGTGCCGGCGGAACTGGCGCGGGCCTATGCGGAGGGTGGTGCGGCTTGCCTTTCAGTGCTGACGGACCAGAAATATTTCTGGGGTTCGGCAGAGGATTTGCAGGCCGCGCGCGCCGCGGTGCGGCTGCCGGTGCTGCGCAAGGATTTCATGCTCGACCCGTGGCAGATTTACGAAAGCCGCGTGATGGGGGCGGATTGCATTCTGCTGATTATGGCGGCGCTTGAAGATACCCAGGCGCGCGAGTTGGAAGCGCTGGCCAGGGCGCTGGATATGGATGTGCTGGTGGAGGTGCATGACGAGGAGGAGCTGGAGCGAGCGCTTGGGCTGCAGACACCTCTGCTGGGCATCAACAACCGTAATCTCAAGACGATGGTGACATCGCTGGAGACAACGGAGCGGCTTTCCAGCCTGTGTCCGCCGGACAGGTTTCTGGTCTCCGAATCCGGCATCAAGACCCATGAGGATATCGTGCGGCTGCAAAAAGTCTGCGTGCAGGGCTTTTTGGTTGGGGAGTCGCTGATGCGCGAGCCGGATGTGACGGCGGCTGTGGCCCGATTGCTGGGGACAGTGTGAGCCGGCTCACCCATATTGGTGAGGATGGGGCGGCACGTATGGTTGACGTGTCGGCCAAGGCAGCGACGCTGCGTGAGGCCACTGCCAAAGGGCTGGTGGCCATGCAGCCCGCGACGCTGGCTTTGATCCGCGATGGCGCGGCGAAAAAGGGCGACGTGCTGGCGGTGGCACGGATTGCCGGAATTATGGCCGCCAAGCGGACGTCTGAACTTATACCCTTATGCCATGTGCTGTTGCTGGAGGCGGTGACGGTGGCGTTTGAGCTGTTGGACGAGGCAGTGGAGATTACGGCCAGCGTGCGGATGACAGGGCGCACTGGTGTGGAAATGGAAGCGCTGACCGCGGTGAGCGTGGCGGCACTGACCATCTATGACATGCTGAAGGCGGTTGACCGGGGCATGCGGATTGAGGCGGTGCGGCTGGTGCGGAAATCTGGTGGCGCCTCGGGCGATTTTACTCAGCCATGATTAGTGTTGCGGAGGCGCGGAGCCGGATTTTGGCGGCTTTGCGCCCGGTGGGGCAAGAAATTGTGCCTCTGGCCGGGGCTTATGGGCGTGTGCTGGGAGCGGACATAAATGCTCGCGTGGCCCACCCGCCAGCGGATGTTTCAGCAATGGATGGCTATGCGGTGCGGGCAGAGGATGCCGTGCCGGGCTTGCGGTTGCGCGTGATTGGCGAGGCGCCTGCCGGACACCCATTTGCGGGCAACGTGGGACGGGGTGAGGCTGTACGGCTGTTTACCGGCAGTTTTGTGCCTGCCGGAGCCGATGCGATACTGATTCAGGAAAATACCTTGCCCGCGCCGGGTGGGGTTGAGGTGACCGAGCCTGTGACGGCGGGGCGGCATATTCGTAGGCAGGGGCAGGATTTTGCCCTGGGCGATGTGCTGTTGGCGGCGGGCGGGCGCATGACGGTGCGTGATGTTGCCTTGGGGGCGGCGGGGAATCATCCTTGGGTGCGCGTGTTCCGGCGGCCGCGCGTGGCGATTTTGGCAACAGGGGACGAGATTTCACTGCCCGGTGAGGCGCTGGGGGTAGGTGGGATTGTGAATAGCAATTCCACCATGCTGGCGGCGTTGGTTTCGGCTTATGGCGGCGAAGCATTTGTGCTGCCCGCGGCGGGGGATGATGCTGCAGCGATTGCAGCGGCGGCGGATTCGGCGCGCGGGGCCGATTTGCTGGTGACAACCGGCGGGGCTAGCGTCGGTGCGCATGATCTGGTGCAGGCTGGGCTGGGCCGGCAGGGTTTTGCGCTGGATTTCTGGAAAATTGCCATGCGGCCGGGCAAGCCGCTGATATTCGGGCGGATTGGCGATATGCCCGTGCTGGGGCTGCCGGGGAATCCAGTTTCGGCTTATGTGTGCGCGGTGTTGTATCTTGGCCCGGCTTTGGCCGTGCTTGCGGGGCAGGCGGCTGCGGGGCCGGTGTTTGAGGCGGCGCGGCTGCAAGGCAGCTTGGGTCCGAATGACGTGCGCGAGGATTATTTACGGGCGCGGCTGCACCGGCGTGATGGCGGTTGGGTGGTTGAGCCGTTCGTCCGGCAGGATTCGGCCATGCTGACGCCGCTGGCCGCATCGGGCGCCTTGCTGCGGCGGCCGCCTTTTCAGCCTGCTTTGGCCGATGGAGACGTAGTGGAGATCATCCGGCTGGGTTTGTAACGCTTGACGCAGCAACGCGAACTAAAATAGAACATCCTGGAAGTTAGCGCTTTGTTCCGCGCGTGACGCTTGCCCTGGAGAGTCCCATGCTGACTGCCAAGCAACATGAATTGCTGGTTTTTATCGACAAGCATCTGCGTGAGACCGGGTGCAGCCCGAGTTTTGAGGAGATGAAGGAAGCGCTCGATCTGCGTTCTAAATCGGGCATTCACCGGCTGATTTCAGCACTTGAGGAGCGCGGATTTTTACGGCGGCATAAGCATAGGGCGAGGGCGCTGGAAGTGGTGCGGCTGCCGGAGGATTTGCTGCCGCAGACGCGTGAGGCGCCGCGTTTTGCACCTAATGTGATTCAGGGGAATTTTGCGGGCAAGCTGTCTGGTGTGCGCGCCGCGCCCGAGGCTGGGGCAGTTTCGTTGCCATTATACGGGAAGATTGCGGCTGGATTGCCGATTGAGGCGTTGCGCGACGACCAGGAGCAGGTGCAGGTGCCGCTCTCGCTGTTGGGCAGCGGGGAACATTTTGCTCTGACGATTGAAGGCGATTCGATGATCGAGGCCGGGATATTGGATGGCGATGTGGTTATCATCCGCCGTGGTGAGACGGCGGAGAATGGGCAGATTATTGTTGCCCTGGTGGACGAGAATGAGGTGACGCTGAAGCGGCTGCGCCGCCGTGGGCAATCTATTGCGCTGGAGCCGGCGAATATCCGTTACGAGACTAAGATTTTCCCGGCTGAGCGCGTGCGTGTGCAGGGGCGTCTGGTGGCGCTGCTGCGGCAGTATTGAGGGCGGCTTAGCGAAGGCCTTTTGTTTTCTTGTTTTGGCGACGCCGTTGCTGTTCGCCGGGCCTGCCGGGATTGAGGGGTGGGGCCGGGCGTTTGGCGGGGGCGGTACCGTGTGGCACACGGGAGGCGCCGGGTGGTGCAGCGGGTTCGATACGCGGCTCGCCCTGTTGTGTGGCTATGGCAGCGTGAAAATTCTCTAGTGCCTGCGGGGCGATTTCAAATTTGGTCTCGCGGTCGAAAA
>JAKBCX010000262.1 GCA_021807465.1 Pseudomonadota bacterium
CGCAGCCCGGTGATGTTGCTGCCGAACAACCCAACATATTGCGTCAGCACATCGGGCGTATCGCGGTCCGGGTCCACGGTAACAAACAGCACCTTCACCTTGCCCGCATCCTTGCCCATCAGCTTCTCGATGCGGTCCAGGTTATACAGCGTATCGGGACATACATCGGGGCAGTTGGTGTAACCAAAATAAAGCAGCGTCACGCTGCCCCGGAAATCCTTGGCCGTAACCAGCTTGCCCGTGGCGGCATCCGTCATGGTGAAGGCAAGGTCGGGCACCAGCCCGCGCACATTCACATCCTGCGGCGAAAGATTATGGTGGCACCCGGCCAGGGCCAGCAACATGAGAAACAGAGAGCGCCTGAACATGGCGGATGTTTTGCCTCCCATGGCCCCTGCTTGCAAGCTACTCGTCCCCATCCTCGCTCAGCCCCAGCAGCGCCGGGCCGTTCTCCTCCACCATCTCCACATTGCGCAGCACCCGGTTCACCGCCCGCGTGCGCACCCGGGCGCGTTCTATATTATTGCTCATCGCGCTGGCATTGGCGGCCAGCTTCTCCAGCACCTGGTCCATCTTCACCATCTCGCCGCGCGTTGCCCCTAGCAGCTTGCCAATCTCCCCTGCCCGCTTCTCCAAATCCAGCGTTATGTGGCCCAAATGGATGGTCTGCAGCATGGCCGGCAGCAGCGTCGGCCCCAGAATAATCACCTTCTCCCGCGTCCGCACATCGTCAATCAGCCCCGGAATCCGCGCCACCTCGGCAAACAGCCCGTCGCTGGGCAAATACAGCACGGCAAAATCCACTGTCTCCGGTGGGGTGATGTATTTTTCGCGTATCTTCTTCGCCTCCAGCCTCACCCGCGCGGCCAGCCCCTCGCGCGCCATACGCTCGGCCTCGGCCTCGGCACTCTCGGCGGCGGCCAGAAGCCGCTCGTAATCCTCAGTGGGGAATTTGCTATCCACCGGCAGCCATAGCTTCTCCCGCGCGGGCATACGCAGGGCAAAATCCACCCGCTCGCGCGAGCCATCCTTCAGCGCGAAATTCCGCTCATAGGCACCGGGCGGCAGAATCTGCTCCAGCATGGCGCCCAGTTGCGCCTCGCCCCAACCGCCGCGCGTCTTCACGTTCGAGAATATGCGTTTCAAATCGCCAATCTGCGCCGCGGCAGACTGCACCTCGCCCATGGCCTGCTGCACCTGTGCAAACTGCTCCAGCACGCGGGCAAAGCTGGCGGTCATCTGCTGCTCCACCGCCTCATGCAGCTTCTCGTTCACGCTGGCCTGGATGGCGCCCAGCCTCGTCTCCAGCAATGCCGTGGTCTTTTGCGCGTCCTCGCCCGCCTGGCGGCGCAGCCCGTCCAGCGTCGCCGCCACATTCTGCGTCGCCACCCCAATCTGCTCAAACGCCTTGGAGAGCGCCTCCGTCGTGCCGCTCTGAATCGCCGCCCGCAGCCGGCCCTCGCTAGCTGCCAAGTCGCGGCGCACCAGCTCCGCCTCGGCCCGGTTACCAGCCAGCACCTGGTCCAACACCAGCTTCAGCCGCGCCTGGCCATCGGCCGCCGCGCGCCACGCGGCCCATGCAAAACCCGCCGCCAAAGCCGCCAGCAGGGCAGCCACGAAACTAAGCAATATTTCCTGATCCATACCGCCCCCTTACCCGCCCCCGCGAGTCGCGGGCAAAGCCGCAACGTGCTAATCTTACGCAAAACAAACGGAGCGCCACATGTATAACAGTGCTGTCGTCATCATCTCGCTCTTCTTCATCATCCTCGGCGCGGCGTCCGGCTATTTCGGGCACGCCTACATCATCGCCGGAATCCTCGTTCTCATTGGCGTCATTCTCGGCCTCACGCTCCGCACCTGCGCCGAATGGGAGCGCGCCGTTGTGCTGCGCCTCGGCCGCTTCGCCGGTGTGCGCGGCCCCGGCCTCTATTTCCTCATCCCCGCCTTCGAGGCGGTTTACACCGTGGTCGATACACGCCGCCAATCCACCCGCATCTCGGCCGAAGACACACTCACCTCCGACGCCGTTACGGTAACAATGGATTCCATCATGTTCTGGCGCGTGCAGGACGTAAAACGCGCCGCCACCGAACTGAGCGACTACCGCAACATGATCGCCCAGGTGGCACAAACCAGCTTGCGCGAGGTCATCTCCGCCACCACCCTTTCCAACATCCTCGGCAACCGCGAGGAAATGGACGAAAAACTCCAGGCCCTCATCCGCCGCAAATCAGATGGCTGGGGCATAGGCGACATCGCCGTGGAAATCCGCGACGTGAAAATCCCGCCCGAACTGAACGACGCCATGAGCCGCAACGCCCAGGCGGAAAAAGAGAAACAGGCCCGCGTCACCCTGGCCAGCGCCGAAGTTGCCATCGCCGAGCAAATCGCCAACGCCTCGCACATCTACGCCAGCAACCCCGTCGCTCTGCAAATCCGCCAGATGAGCCTTATCTACGACATGAACAAAGAGCGCGGCGCCACCATCCTCGTGCCCACCACCATGGCCAATGCGCTCGGCTCCGCCATCACGCTCAACCTGCCCGAGGGCGCGCCCGCCGCGCCGCCAAACCCCAAACCCGCCGGAACGGGATTTTAGAGGATACGCGCCCGTATCTGCTCGGGCGAGGCGCCAAACCAGCGCTTGCAAGCGCGCGAGAACGGGCTGAGCTCGGCATAACCCAAAAGCTGAGCAATAGCCGAGATCGTCAGGTGCGGCTGGCCAAGGTAACTCTCCGCCAGCGCCTTGCGCACATCCTGCACGGAATCGGCATAGGTCAGGCCCATCTCGCCCAGGCGGCGCTGCAGCGTCCAGCGCGCCAGGCCCAGCGCGTCGGCCACATGCTCCATGGGCGGCGAGCCTTCCGGCAGGCGCGAACGAATCTCCGCCCGCACACGCTCGGCCAAAGGCACGCGCCCCTGCGGCAGGCGGCGCAAAAACGCCTCGGCGGCAAGGCGCGAGAAGGTGGCGGCATCGGCACCGGGCATGGGGCGGCGCAAATCTCCGGGGCGGAACAGCAGCGCATTGGTACGCTGCCCAAAAAATACCGGGGCCTGGAACGTACCCTCATGCACGGTTTTATCGCCAGGGGCAGGATGCTCGAAATGCACCTCCTCGGGCGCGAAATATGGCCCATAGGCCTGGCGCAGCAGGTTCTGGAACATGGCCAGCGAGAGTTCCGCATCCTGCCGGCGGTCGAAGATGCGCCAGTCCAGAATCCGGTACTCCAGCCGCAATAGCCCGTTTTCGGCCACGATCTTAACCTCGCTGGCCTCCTGATGCAGGGGGAATAAATCGGCGAATTGCCGCAGCGCCATGCCCACTGTGGGGGCGGCCAGCGCAATATCGCCCACCAGCCCGTGGGAGTTGGCGGGGAATTGGCGGCCATAGCGCAAGCCAAAATCCTCGCGGCCAGAAAGCGCGGCGGCGCGCTCCATCATCGCCACATAGGCGGCAAGGGGTATGCTGCCCTCGGGCTTGTCATCCAGCCGGGCGGCGTCGATGCCGGCAGGCCCCATTATGCGCTCGGCATCGGCCCCCAGCCTGGATAAAAACGGCAATAACCCCG
>JAKBCX010000263.1:0-1608 GCA_021807465.1 Pseudomonadota bacterium
GCCGCTCGATGAATGGCGAGCTGGATTTCCCCTCCGCCCTGCGCGAGCGTGTGGCCATGTTGAAAGGCCTGAGCCTTACGGCGCTGGAGAAAACCTGGGCCGAAACCCGCTTCTGCCCCGGCGCGCGTGAGCTTGTGGCCACCATGAAGAGCTTTGGCGCCACCACCGCGCTGGTCTCCGGCGGCTTCACCTACTTTACCTCGCGCGTGGCGGCGGAATTAGGGTTCGACGAGCACCGCTCCAACATTCTGCTGGATGACGGCACGGCCCTCACCGGCTTCGTCGCCGAGCCGATTTTGGACAAGGACGCCAAGCTGAACGCGCTGAATGAAATGGCCGCCAAGCGCGGCGTGAAACTCTCCGCCACCATGGCGGTGGGCGATGGCGCCAACGATTTGCCCATGCTGCAAGCCGCCGGTCTGGGCATGGCCTATTACGCCAAGCCCGTTGTGGCGGCGCAGGTGGCCAACCGCATCGAGCATACAGACCTCACCTCACTGCTCTTCGCCCAAGGCTACCCGGCCTCGTCCTTCAAAGGCGGCGAGGACTGACTCAAGCCGTCATCGCGAGCGCAGCGCGGCGATCCATCTCCGGGATACGGCACGAAAGATGGATCGCCACGCTGCGCGCGCGGCGGCAATGTGCTCTACCCCGCGAAATCCAGCCCAATATCCAGCACTTTCGCCGAGTGGGTAAGCCACCCGGCGGAGATCAAATCCACCCCGGTTTCGGCAATCCCAGGCGCCGTCTCGGCATTAATCCGGCCAGAGGCCTCGGCCACGGCGCGCCCGCCGATCATTCCCACCGCCTCGCGCAACTGCGCCGTGCTCATATTATCCAGCAGCACCGCATCGGGGTTGTGGGCCAGCGCCTCGGCAAGCTGCGCCAGCGTGTCCACCTCCACCTCTATCTTCACCAAATGCCCAATCGCGCCGCGCGCGGCCTCAACCGCCTTGCCCACCCCGCCCGCGATGGCGATGTGGTTGTCCTTGATGAGAATCGCATCATCCAGCCCAAAGCGGTGGTTCGCCCCGCCGCCCGCGCGCACCGCGTATTTCTCGGCAAAGCGCAGGCCGGGCGTGGTTTTGCGCGTGCAGGAAATTTTGGCCCGCGTATGCGCGATGGCATCGGCAATGCCGCGCGTGGCCGAGGCTATGCCCGAGAGATGCCCGAGAAAATTCAGCGCCACGCGCTCGCCGGTTAGAATACCCCGCGCCGGGCCTGTAATCTCGGCCAGCACATTGCCGGGTGCCAGGCGCGCGCCATCTTCCAGCTTCGGCGTAAAGCGTATGGCGGGGTCCACCAGCGCGAAGGCATGGCGGCAAAAATCCAGCCCCGCCGCCACGCCAGGCTCGCGCGCCACCAGCGCCACGCGCGCCTGCGTGCCAGCGGGAATCACGGAATCCGAGGTTATATCCCCGGCCCGGCCCAAATCCTCCAGCAGCGCCGCGCGCACGGATTGTTCAATCATAATGGCGGGAAGTGGTGCCAGGTTCATTACGCTGCCTTGCTCATTTGGTTCGTATCAATACGGGCATGGGCACCCACGGAATCCTTGCGCGCCAGCGCCGCTTTGGCAATATGCAGCGCCAGCGCGGCGGCCGGGTT
>JAKBCX010000263.1:1708-3572 GCA_021807465.1 Pseudomonadota bacterium
CCGGTCTCATCTATAAACCTCGCGCCCTCGCCGCGCACCGCTTCGGAGATCAGCGGCAGGGAATTGCCCGGCACATCCAAAGCCGTTGGGTGGAACTGGATGAATTCCAAATCCGCCAACGTGGCCCCAGCATCCTGCGCCAGCATAAGCCCGTGCCCAATGGCGCCCGCCGGGTTGGTGGTGTGCAGAAACAACCCGCCAATCCCGCCCGTGGCCAGCAGCACGCGGTCACTCGCCAGCGCCACGGTCTCATCACCACGGGCCGCCAGCACACCGCACACGCCTGCATCATCCAGCAAAATCCGCCGCGCCACGGCATCCACCACCGTAATGCTGGGTGTGGCGCGCACGCGCTCAATCAGTGCGCGCATAATTTCCGCGCCCGTCTGGTCGCCATTGGCGTGCAGAATCCGCGCCCGGCTATGCGCCGCCTCCAGCCCCAAAGCCAGCGCGCCGTTCTGGCCCTTATCGAACCGCACGCCCAAACGCAGCAGCGTGTCCACCAGTTGCGGCCCGGCGCTTATAATGCGCTCCACCGAAGCGCGCTCGCACAGCCCCGCGCCCGCCGCCAGCGTATCGGCAACATGCAAGGCCACATTGTCATCCGTGCCAACAGAAGCGGCTAGCCCGCCCTGGCTCATCGCACTCGCGGCCCGCGCGCCCAAAACGCCTGTATTCAGCAGCGTTACCGGGCGGGGCGCGGCGGCCAATGCCGCCATCAACCCCGCAACGCCGCCGCCGATGATAATCATTTAACCGCCAGCATCCGCTCAACCGAGCGCCGCGCCGGCTCGAACAATGCCGCCGGAATCGTCACCTCGGTTTCCATGTTTTCCAGCGCGCGCCTGATGTTCTTCAGCGTAATGCGCTTCATGTGCGGGCATAAATTGCACGGGCGGATAAACTCCGTCCCCGGCGCCCCTTGCGCGATATTATCGCTCATCGAGCATTCCGTAATCAGCGCCACGCGCGCGGGTTTTTGCGTCCGCACATAATCGGCCATCACCGCCGTGGAGCCGGAGAAATCCGATACCGCAACAACCTCCGGCGGGCATTCGGGGTGCGCCAGCACCACAACGCCAGGGTGGCGCGCCTTCAAATCCAGAATTTCTTCCGGGGTGAAGCGCTCATGCACCTCGCAATGGCCCTTCCAGGCAATAATCTTCACCCCCGTTTCCTTGGCCACATTTTGCGCCAAAAACTCATCCGGGATCATGATAACTTCGGGAACACCCAAGGATTCCACTACCTTCTTCGCGTTGCCCGAAGTGCAGCAAATATCGGATGCCGCCTTCACCTCAGCCGAAGTATTCACATACGCCACCACCGGGCGGCCCGGATATTTTTCACGCAGCAGCGCCACATCCGCCGCCGTAATGCTCTCGGCCAGCGAGCAGCCCGCTTCCGCATCCGGGATGAGCACGGTTTTGCCCGGGTTCATCAGCTTGGCCGTTTCGGCCATAAAATGCACACCGGCCAGCAGAATCACATCCGCATCGGCTTTCTCGGCCTCGCGCGCCAGGGCCAGGCTGTCGCCCACAATATCCGCCACGCCGTGGAAAATTTCCGGCGTCTGGTAATTATGCGCCAGAATCACCGCGCGGCGCTGCTTCTTCAGCTCCAAAATCGCCGCGGCATCTTCCGCCATGGTGGCCCATTCCACGGGCGGGATAACGCGGGAGACGCGGTCATACAGGTCAAGCGGCATTGTCTTCATTCCTTATTATACTCAAAATGAGTATAATTTTCTCGCGCCGGTTATACTCACGTTGAGTATAAAAGGGCAAGCCCTTATTTCACGGCCCGCCTATTTCACGAGTGGCAGCTTGGTGCCCGCAAAGCTGCGCTCCGCCAGCACCGAGGC
>JAKBCX010000264.1:0-1333 GCA_021807465.1 Pseudomonadota bacterium
GTGCCGCCGTTCGGCTTATGTCACATGCCCCCGGAGGTTTGTCGTGCACGGTGCTTTTATATTGCCGGATGGGCCGCGCGGCCGGCTTCTCGCTGCCGGGGTATCCTTGGCCGCGCTTATGCTGTTGTTGTTTACCGTGCTCGCGCCGCTCTGGGGCTGGTATGAGGCGCGCGCGACGCAATTGGCGCAAATGCGGGCTACCGCCGCACATATGGAGGCCCTCGGGCGGGAAATTCCCGAACTGAAGCAGGCCGTGAGCGGCGCGGGGCTTCAGCCGGTGGTCAGCCAAGTGCTGTTGGCAGGAGATAATGATACGATCGCAGGCGCCAATCTGCAGTCGGCGTTGCAGAATTTGGCCAGCCAGGCCGGTGCGAGCCTGGACAGCATTGCGCTTCGTCCTGCCCGGCAGGCGGGGCCGTTGCGGCGTATTGATGTGCAGGTGAGCATGATGGTGACATGGCCGGTCTTGATCGCGCTCCTGCAAGCCATTGGCGCTGCGCGGCCATATATGGTGGTTGATCAGATCAGCATTACCCGGTCCTCAAACGTGGAGCCTGGGGTTGAGCAGCAAATGTCGGTCGATCTTTCCGTGGCCGGCTTCCGGCCGCAGGGGGCATGAGGGCAGGAAAGGCAGACTGAAGCCGCAAGATAAAACCATATCATTGTTGGTTTTGTTGCTGCGAAGGGACAAGGCATGAGGTTTTGGCGGCGGCACTACGCTGCCGTTGTTTTCTTGGGGGCGCCGTTTGCTTTTTTTTGGCGTGCATTTGCCTCCAGCAGCCGCGCTGCGGCACTATCCCATTCGGCAACAAGGTCGAAGGATTGGCCGCTTCGTAACCACTGCCGTTCAAGCCCACCCATCAGCGCCATGAATTGGCGTGCCGCCGAGATGGGGTTTTCCACATGTGGGGCTAGCATCTCAATGTATCTATTTAGGACACGAGCTTCCCGCGCCGTGAAGAAAGCGTGCGCCGGATGCGTTTGGCTCAGTGATTCCGTCTGAAGAACCGTAAAAAATCTCACGACTTCTGGCTCACGGTTATTTCGCACGACGATTTCATGGAACGTGCTCAAGACCTCGTCCTTAGAAAGACTGTCTGGTGTCCGGCCACGTATTATGGACGCAAGAACATCGCGGAGTTCGGTGGCCAGCTGCTGGTCCCGCTCCTCGACAAGCTCGATCAGCAGCTTATCCTTAGAGCCAAAATGATGGAGCAAGCCTGGTTTGGTGAGCTTGCAGCGTTGTGCGAGTTCGCTGATGCCAAACCCATAATAGCCATTTTGCCCGATCAGGTGGAGCGCCTCGCTGAGAATCTGCGCGCGGCGCGCGTAG
>JAKBCX010000264.1:1433-3571 GCA_021807465.1 Pseudomonadota bacterium
GGGATGGGCTTCATCGGGGATAGGCTGTCATTTTTGCGAATGGCTCGGTGTAAGAGCAGGGCAAGGGCTTAAAACAAAATTTGCTTAAATTTGGGGAGGCTTAAGGTTGTTAGAAAACACATATTGGTCTGAATTTGGTGCGCGGCGGAAATCTCTGCGGCGGGGGCTGTTAACTGGCGCGGCTTTGCTGCCGATGGCGCATGTGATGCTGGTACCCCAGCATGCCGTGGCGCAGACGGTCATCTCCACCTCTACGGGTGTGCAGACTTGGACGTCAGGCGACTTTTCGGTCACATCCACCGGCTCGATCAGCGGTGGCAGCACGGCCGTTACGGCCACGCCCACGGGCGGCACTTTGGCCAATTCTGGCGCCATTGATGGCTCTTTCATCGGTGTTCTTGACAATGGCAATATCGGTCTGCTGACCAATAGCGGCAGCATTAACGGCAGCTATGCCGGTATCAGCAATTCCACTGGCGCCACCATCAGCCAATTGATCAACAATGCGGGCGGCAGCCTGACCGGTGGTTCTATCGGCCTTGAGAATGCGGGTACTATTGGCACCTTCACCAATAACGGCGTCATCAGCAGCACCAGCGGCATTGGGGCGTTGAATACTGGCAGCATCAGCACGCTCAGCAATTCCGCCACGGGCAGCATTACCACGGGCGGCACCGGCATATTCAACAGTGGCGGCACCATTGCCACGCTGAGCAATGCCGGCTCAATCTCGGCCGGTTACACGGGCATCTCCAATACTGGCAGCATCAGTGCGCTGAGCAATAGCGGCCATATCACAGCCACCTCTGGCGATGGTGTTTATAACTCCGGCAATATCAACCAGATGGCGAATGCCTCCGGCGCCAGCATTCAGGGTGGTAATTTTGGTGTCGAAAATAATGGCACCATCGGCACGCTGAACAATAGCGGGTCGCTCAGCGGTTATACCGCGATCAGCAATTCCGGCAGCATTACCGCGCTCAGCAATAATGGCAGCATAACGGCCGGTGGCGCCGGCGTGGTAGACGGGGTTGGCGGCTCCATCGGTACCTTGACCAATAATGGCCTGATCTCAGGCGTTGCAACCGGCCTCAGTGTCGATAGCAGCAGCACGCTCGGCGAGCTTATCAATGCCGGCACAATCTCCGGCCAGACCGCGGTCATGCTGAGCGGCAGCGGAACAACACTGATTAATTCTGGCGTGATTTCGAGCACCGGCGGTGCCGGCGGTACGGCTATTGCGCTGAGTGGCACGAACAATCTTGTGCTTGATTCCGGTACGCAAATTGTGGGCGGCATCCAGGGCGGCGGCACGGCCAGCGACATTACGCTGGAAGGTAATGGTGCGCTTACAAGCAATATAACCAGTCTTTCAAACGGTGCGCTTACGGTGGCGCCGGGCGCAAACTGGGCGGCCGAAGGCAACTGGACGGTTGGCAACGTAATCAATAACGGCACGTTCGAGCCTGGCGCCGTTGGCAGCGCCATTGGCGCGCCGCTGAACCTGACGGGCAATTACGTGCAGAATGCCGGCGGCAACATGGTTGTCGAGGTAACGCCGGCGGCCAGCTCGGTGCTGAATGTCTCCGGCAAAGCGACGCTTAACGGCAATGTTACGTATGTGTTCGCGCCCGGCACCTATAAGGCGAAGGCCTATACGTACCTGACGGCCGGCAGCATTTCCGGCAAGTTCGCGACTGAAACCTACAATACCGGCACCGCGGATTTAAGCGGCCTGCCGCAGAGCACGGTTTATTCCAGCGACCCGTCGGTGCAACTGCTTGTGGGGCAGCCCACCGTTGTTGCGCCGATGGATAACAGCATCTTCAGCGCCACCGCCCAGGCCGAGGCGCAAGATGCCCAGGCCACAACAAGCCAGTTGCTGGACCGCGTGGCCCAAGCCGGTGCTGCGGCTCCTGGCGCCTGCCAAGCCGAGGCACCCGTACCTTCCACCGCAACTGCGGCGGGAAGCGAGAACAGCGCCGCCCGCCTCACTGGTGCGCTGGGCAGCGAATTCTGCCGCGCCGGTGGCTGGATCGAGGCCACGGGCTCGTTGTTGAACGCGGGCAGCGGTAACAACGCGCCGGGTTACAATGCCAACACCGCGGGCTTTCTTGCCGGTATCGACAAGGAGATTG
>JAKBCX010000265.1 GCA_021807465.1 Pseudomonadota bacterium
AGCGCCGTGTCCAGCATTGCCCCCTTGGCCAGAACGGCGTGAATGAGCGAATAGGCGGCGTCTCTGGTTGGGTCGGTCATGAAAATAGGAACCTGGTGGAGCTGAGGGGAATCGAACCCCTGACCTCGTCATTGCGAACGACGCGCTCTACCAACTGAGCTACAGCCCCGGCCTGAAAAGCTTCAGGGTCCATGTGGGGGCGCCATGTCGCGCATTCACGGGGAGAAGTCAACTCCACCATTTTGCGTTTACTGCCCGGCGGGCGGGCAACATTGCCTTCACCCCGTAGCGCCTCTAACTGTGTGGCACGTAAATCATGGGGTGAATTATGGTGGGCGCAATTTTCTGGCTGTTGAGCCAGATTATCCATTTGCTGATTCTGGCCGTTATCGCCGCGGCGGTGATGAGCATGCTGATCGCTTTTGGCGTGGCGAATCCGCGCAACCAGTTTGTTTATATTGTGGATGACTTCCTGACTAAGCTTACAGAGCCTATTCTGCGCCCGATCCGCAATTTTGTGCCATTGCTTGGCAATGTGGACATCTCGCCGGTTATCGCCATTTTGCTGCTGCAAGCGCTGCAGATGGTGCTGGCGGATATTTATGGCCGCCTGCTGGTAGCGGGCTGGGCAATATAGGGCCGCAACACCGGACCTGAAAAAAGGGGCTGAGGAGTGAAGATCATCATCGCCTTAGTGGCGGCCTCGCGCCGCCACGCCGTGCTTGTTATATTTGGATTTTTGCTCCTGGCCGGGCTGGGGCTGCGCTACACAGCCACGCATCTTTCCATCGATACTGATACCGACCACCTCTTTGCCTCCGATTTGCCCTGGCGCCAGGCGCAAATTCAGGAAAATCGTAATTTCCCGCAGTTTAACGACACAACGGTGGCAGTGGTGCGGGCCGCCACGCCAGAAGAGGCGCGCGAGACCGCCGCAGCCCTGGCCACGGCGTTGAGCGCCGACAAGGCGCATTTCCATAACGCGTCCTACCAAGCCGGAGAGCCTTTCTACACCCAGGAGGGGCTGCTGCTGATGCCGCCCGATGCGCTGGCAAAGCAGCTTAGCCAGATTGTGGCGGCGCAGCCTTTTCTGGGCCAGCTTGCCGCTGACCCTTCGGCACGCGGCTTGCTTACAGGGCTGGGGCTGATTGCCCAGGGCGTAAAGGCGGGCACGGATATTACGCCTTACAAGGCCGCCCTGGCCGCGGTGGAGCGTAATCTGCAGCAGGCAGCCAGCGGCCATCCGCAGCCACTCTCCTGGCAGTCATTGCTGATGGGCGATAAGGGCGGGGCTGAATTTGTCATCGCCCACCCGGTGCTTAACCAGGGCACGCTGCAGCCGGGCGGGCTGGCCACGGCGGCGCTGGTGAAAATTGCCGCCGGCCTGCCAGACGTGAAGGCTGGACGCGCCACGGTGCATTATACGGGGCAGATTCCACTTTCCGATGAGCAATTTGCCTCGCTCACCCATGGGCTGGTGGTGGGCGGCATCATCTCGGTGGCCTTCATTGCCTTGTGGCTGTTTCTGGCGTTGCGGACCTGGCGGCTTATTGTCCCCATATTGCTCACGCTGCTGCTGGGGCTTTTTCTCACCATCAGCTTCGCCGCCGTCACGGTGAAGGTGATGAACCTTATCTCTGTGGCGTTTGCCATATTATTTGTCGGGCTGGCGGTGGATTTCGCCATTCAGTATTGCGTGCGGCTGCGCAGCGTGCGGCATGATTTGCCAGAGCTGGATTTGGCGCTGGACGAGACGGCGCGCCAGGCGGGCGGGCAGATTGCCCTGGCCGCCACCGCCACGGCCTGCGGGTTTCTGGCGTTTGCGCCCACCTCGTTCGTGGGGGTGGCGGAGCTGGGCGAGATTGCGGGTGCGGGCATGTTCGTCGCCTTCATCTGCACCATCACATTTCTGCCGGCCCTGCTTGTGCTGTTCCGCCCGGGTGTTGAGCGCCTTCCTGTGGGGCTGCCGGGCGGGGCGCGGGCCGATGCCTGGCTGCGGCGGAATTACCGTGCCGTGCTGGGCGCGTTTTCTGTGTTGGCGCTGGCCGGGCTGTATGCCTCGGTAAACATCAATTTCGACGCCAACCCGCTGGATACCAAAGACCCCAACACCGAGGCGATGCGGACCATCCGCACGCTGCTGGCGGACCCGGCAACCAACCCGTTTTATGCCGATATGCTGGTGCCTAACCTGGCCGATGCGCGGGCGCTATCGGCCAAGCTGTCCGCCTTGCCCGAAGTGGACCAGGTGCTCTCTGGCGCGACATTCATACCCACGCAGCAAGACCAGAAGCTGGCCATGCTGGAGCAGGCGAAGAGCCTGCTGGCACCAACCTTGCAGGCCGCCGCCAACCCGCCAGCCGCGCCGGTGAGCGTTGCCGATATTCGCGCCGCGATGACAAAAACGCAGGCGGAAATTGCCAATATTGCCCCGCAACTACCGAAGGACTCGCCCTTGCTGGGCATTGCGGCGGCGCTGCAAAAACTGCAGGCCGGGAGCGATGCGCAAATTGCGGCGATGAATAAGGGGGTAACGCGCTTCCTGCCCGCCGCGCTAAACCAGTTGATTACCAGCCTGAATGCCGGGCCGATAACACGCGAGACCTTGCCCGAGGCCGTGGCGCGGAACTGGTTTTTGCCGGATGGCCAGGTGAGGGTGGAGGCGCTGCCAACCGCCGCCGCGCAAACCACCAAGGGCATGCGGACATTTGCCGAGGCCGTGCTGAAGCTCGCGCCCAATGCGGGCGGGCCGGCCATTTCCACCATCGCCACGGCGGGGACGATCCTCGCCGCCTTTCGCGAGGCGGCAATTCTCGCTTTTGCCGCCATTGCCACGATTTTGCTCATCGTGTTCCGCAACCTGCGCGCAACGCTGCTGGTGCTGGCCACGCTGGCGCTTTCGGCGCTGCTCACGGCCTTGTTTGCCTGGGCGGCTGGCATGTCGATCAATTACGCCAACATCATCGCCCTGCCGCTGCTGCTGGGGGTGGGGGTGTCGTTCAACGTGTATTTCGTGATGAATTTCCGCACGGGGATGCGGCGGTTTTTAAGCTCGGCCACGGCCCATGCGGTGCTGTTCTCGGCCCTTACCACCGGCACCGCCTTTGGCACGCTGGCGGCGAGCCACGACAGAGGCACGGCCAGCATGGGTGAGCTGCTGTTCCTGAGCCTGGGCGCGGTGCTGATTGCCACGTTCATCTTTCTGCCCGCGATGCTTTACGCGGTTGATGCGCAGCGTGCTGGAAAAGCGTAGTTTTGCGCTTTCTGGGCACCGCACCAGCGTGGCGCTGGAGCCAGAATTCTGGGCGGTGCTGGAAGAGGCGGCGCAGGCCGGGGGGGTAACGCTCTCCGCGCTGGTTACCCGGCTGGATGCCGGGCGGGGTGAAGGGCAGCCCCTGGCCTCGGCGTTGCGGGTGTTTGCGTTGAAGGCGGGACGGGGCGGTTAATCCGCCTTGCCTAGCCGCGCTTCCATCCGCCGGTCTGGGATGACCCACATCAGCGCCACGAGGACATAAACAGCTTCGGACAACCAGGCCTGGGTGAAGGCCAGCGCAATGCCGA
>JAKBCX010000266.1 GCA_021807465.1 Pseudomonadota bacterium
ACAATCCCGGACTTTCTGGTAAAACCGGGCCTCGGAGGCGCGAATGTCGCGGATGCGCTCCAGCAGCTCATCGAAGTAATCAAACCCGGGATTTTTCAGGCGTTCGTCATCCATGACGAAGCCCTTCACCAGATATTCCTTCAAAACTGTGGTTGCCCAGCGGCGGAATTCACTGGCGCGGGGGCTACGCACCCGGTAGCCAATCGCCAAGATCATCTCCAGGCGATAATGGTCAATTTGATAGGTTTTTCCATCGGTTGCAGTTGTTGCAATTCGTGCAACAACTGCTTCTGGGGTTAATTCCCCCTCCTCGAAGATACCTTTAATATGGCGGGAGATGACCGATTTGTCCCGCCCGAAGAGGTCTCCAATTTGATTCAGGCTAAGCCAAACCGTCCCATCGATGGCGCGCAGCTCCACGCGAGCCATGCCGTCGCCCGCAGTGTAGAGAATGATCTCGCCCTCAGCCATTTTCGCACCTCCCTGGCTAGGCACCGGAAGGCCTAACAGCATATCCCGCAGGCTAATAGCGTTAGGGTTGGATTCGGATAAAGCACCGGCTCAACGGCTTGAACAAGCATCGAGGCTAGCCATACAGGCGGCTCCCTATATCGTGGTGTCGCGCCGAGATTGAAGCCCACATGAAGCCCAAAGCAATTTTAACGGCAAATTTTTCAAATTTTATCATTATAAATCAAATATATATATGAAAATAGGCCAAGGGAATCATAATCCCTTGGTCGGAGGTTCAAATCCTTCCGCCGCTACCAGCCGCCCCTGAAATTACATTTTTCAGCCATCTTCAATAATCTGTGTCCCCCGCCTGCCTTTAGCGGTCACGGTGCCCTGCGGCATTGCACCTACTTGTCACGCCCGGGTATATAAACGGCCCGGAACAGAGAAGTGCCATGGGCAAAAAAAATAGCCACCTTGCCGCGCAGGGCTACCCTTTCACAGATATATTCGCACGCATAAACGGGGTCAGCTCAGACCTCGCCGGGCAGCCAAAGCTGATTGCATGGATGCTGGAGGAGGCCGCGCTACAGAGCAACTGGCAGATTGGCGCGCTGCTCGGCACGGAACGCGAATTAACCGGGCGATTCAGCGTCAGCCGGGACACGCTGCGCGAAGCCATCCGTATCGTCGAAGCGCGCGGATCGATGCATATGCAACGCGGCCGCGGCGGCGGCCTGCGGATTTCCGAACCAAACGTGGATGACGCAGCCGCGGCGCTGGCCGCGTATCTGCAGGCGCGCAATTTCACCCCAGCGGATTTGAGCAGCACAGTCTCGGCTGCCACGCCGGTCTTTGCCATGCTGGGCGGGAACGAACTCGTTGTCCTCCTTTTCCAGCAAACCGCCGGGATGCTCTCCACGGGCAAAATGCCCGGCATGGCCAGTACCAACCGCGCCGTGACCATCGCGTCGCGCCTGCTCGAAACGTACGGGCCGCCGCCAGAGAATGGCATTTTTCTGGGCGGGGAAGCCTTGCTGAGCGAGCAGCTCGGCTGCACCCGCCCGGGGCTTCGTGAAGCGCTCCGGCTGCTTGGCGATCTCTCAATCCTGACCGTGCGGCGCGGCCGCGGCGGGGGGTTTTCACTGGTGCAACCCTCGCCCGACGCCATGGTCCGCCGTCTATTCAGCTTAATCGCCTCGCGCCAGCTAACATTAGACGGCCTCGTTCCCACAATCTGGGCGCTTAATCTCATCCGTTTGCGCCTGGCCATGCGTAATTTGCAGGTACTGGGTGACCAGGCGCGGCAGCAATGCCATGACAGAATCGTATCCATTCTTGCACAACATTCCGAACCCGTAAGGTGGTTTAACCTGCAGCGGGAGTTAGACCAAATATGCAACAACAGTCTTATCACTATCTTGACGGAAAGTTTCATTTATTTTCTCGCCCGCCTGAACCAAACGGATGAACGCTGGAACGCGGCTATCGCGCGATGGAACGAGATCGATCCCGCCTTGCTCGCCGCTGGCGGCGCATTTGCCCAAGCCCTGCGGGACGGAAACGAGCCAGAGGCAGAGCGTCTGCATCAAAAAATACACAGCCATATTTCATGGACGCTCGATTGCCCTGATTTTCCACAGGGCCAGCCGCGCCCAGAATAACGCGAAACCGCAATAAAATCCGCCTCTGAATCAATCAGCCGTTAACCAGCCTCGGGCCGCGCCGCGCCTTGCGCGCCCCGCGCCAAAAGCGGCCGGGTCATCAGCCCCAGCAGCTTCGTCCACGCCAAATCCAGCCGCGCCAGCGGCAGGGCGCAAAGCAGCGTCAGGGCAATGGTCACCAGCGCGGCCAGTATTTCGCCTCCGGCCACGCCCAGCGTATCTGCACTGCCCACCAGCGTGCCAGCCCCCGCCGAGAGCATGATAGGCCCATGCAGCAGATAGATGGGAAACGACAGCAGCCCCAGCCACGCCGCCCATAGGCCGGAAAACGCCCGGCGCAGCCCATGGTTGCCCAGCAGCAGCATAATGGTGAGCACCGCCCCCGCATCCCATACAAAATGCGCGGAATCACCCGGCGGCAGCGCGGCCTTCAGCGGCGCGTGGATGAGCAGATTCTGCTCGTAGGTAAAGCTGAACAAATACAGCGCCAGCCCGCCCATCGGCAGCGCGGCCCCTTTGGGAATGCTGGGCAGACGCCCCTCCGCGAACAGCATGGCCAGCACCGTGCCCACCAAGAAGTCGGAAAAATAGGTTTGCGGAAAACTTGTGCCAACGCTCAGCATTACCAGCCCCACCAGGGCAAACCGCACCACCCAGCTGCGTATGGCAAACAAGGCCGGTGCCATCAGAAATATGGCGAAAGAGCCGAACAGCTCGATACGCATGGTCCATAGCGGCGAATCGAACCGCACATCGCCTTCGGTAAACACTTTAATCAGCCCATCGCGCACCGCCTTCGCCCAGCTCAGATGGTGATGCAGAATGGGCGAATTACCATGGCTCGCCATCCAGCCCGCGCCGGAAATATGCGCCGCCGCCTTGTAATTATGCCCCGACCAGAGAATGAGCGCATAAGCGAACAAGCAGGCGATAACCGTAACCCCAGCCAAACGTGGCCAGCGCTTGAGCAGCGCCGCCAGCACGCGGGCCGGGCGCCTGTCGCGCGCGAAGGGCAGGCTGAGAATAAAGCCAGACAGAACAAAAAACACCGTAACAGCGGCCCCGCCATTCAGCAGGCCAAGCCCAAACTGGGTGAGCAGAACCAGCGCGCCATGCCCGTGCGGCACAAAGCCCACCCCCTTGGCGGTGAAGCCCAGAACGAGGTGGTAAATAACCACAACAAAAGCGGCTATGCCGCGCAAGCCTTCCAGCGGCACAAGTTTACGGCTGGTCTCCACCATGCTTCCAAGGTTGGTGGAGACCAGACGTTTTTCAACCTTTTCAAAGCATTACGGTTTTTCCAACCGTTACACAGCCTCAGGCAGCGCGCTTGGCCACTTCCTCGGGCGCCATCCGCACCAGCGCCTCGTAATCGGCCAGCAGCGTCTCGGTAATGGTGCTTGGCTCAAAATGCAGGTCCTGGCCAATCTGGCGCACGGGCGT
>JAKBCX010000267.1 GCA_021807465.1 Pseudomonadota bacterium
ACCGGAGAGTTTGGCGACGCGGATCACCTCATCGATGGAGAGATAAGCCTCGATAGGGCCTTTGCCACGGCCGATGAGATAGGCTTCGTCCGCCTTGAAGCGGTGCAGAGAGAGTTTGTCGTGCTCGGGGTAAACGGCAATGGTGGAAATACCCAGCTCGGCTGCGGCACGCATGACGCGGATGGCGATTTCAGACCGGTTGGCGACTAAGAGGCGCTTGAATTTTTGCACGTTTTTTACTCCCGAAACGCCGGGGCGGTGTCCGCCCCGCTGCTTGCACGATGCTTATGGCTATTAATTAGCCTTATTTGTGCATTGCAGCAAATCTCTAATATTACCGCACCACCACCGCCAGCACGATAATGATGAAGAGGATTGTCGGCACCTCATTCGCGATGCGGTAGAATTTTTCTGGGCGCGTATTCCGGTCGTTGAGGAAATCCTTGCGCCAGCGCGACATGGCGCCGTGGAAGCCGGTCATGACGAACAAGGCCGTGAGCTTGGTCCACCACCAGGGGGCGTGCCAGTTGACCGTGCCGGGGGTGAGGATGAGCAATATGCCAAATAGGAAGGTCGAGATCATCGCCGGGTTGATGATGATGCGCATGAGCTTGGCTTCCATCACCTTAAAGCGCTCGGATTCCGCCGTGCCGGGGATGGTCTGGCAGTGATAGACGAAGAGCCGGGGCAGATAGAACATGCCGGCCATCCAGGCCGTAAAGCTGATGATGTGGAAGGCCAGGAACCAGCGGAACCAGGGCGTGAAGGCGGCGATGGTCATGCGAAGACTCCGAGAATCTCGTCGAGACGGGTGAATATGCGCGCGGCACCGGCGGCGAGCAGATGGGGGGCATCGCCATGCGGGGCGAAACCGTAGCAGACCATGCCGGCGGCAACCGCGCCGGTAACGCCGAGCGTGCTGTCTTCCAGAACGATGCAGCGCTCGGGCGCCACATTGGCCGAGGCGGCGGCCGCGAGGAAAAGATCGGGCGCGGGTTTGGGGCGGCCGCCCTGGGCGATGACGCTGGCGGCGGAATGGGCGCGCCCGGCGGTGAGGTGCGAAATGCCGGTGCGGGTGAATTTGACGTGCATTTCCTCATCGGAGGAATTGGAAGCGATGCGCCAATTTATGCCGCGCGATGTGACCTCGTGCAGCAATTCCGCCGCGCCGGGGATGAGTTTGGAATTTGTGCCGAGCGCCTCGACCAGTTTTTGTGCCAGATCCGGGCGCCAATTTTCCGGCAATGCGCGGTTTAGCCGGGTTTCGATCATCGGCACCATGTCGGTAATCGACATACCCATAAAAAGGCGCATGGCTTCCGGCGCGTCCATGGGCCAGCCGAGGGTGGTGAGGTCTTCGGCCACGACGCTGGAGGCAACGCCTTCGCTGTCGATCAGGACACCGTCGCAGTCGAAGATAATCAGTTCAGGCGGCATGAGTGGTCCATGGGCAGTTTTTATGCCCATGGCAAGCCGAACCGGCGCGGCACAGGCCGGGCGCCGTGGCACGTTGCACAATGCCGGCCAAGGCGGAGATGAAGGCGGAATCGCTATTGGCGGCGCGGACGCGGAAATAGCCGGGCACGCCGCATTGTTCCGCGAGATGCCGGTTTTCGATGTCCAGCTCGACCAGGGTTTCGATATGGTCGGAGACAAAGGCGATGGGGACAATAACCAGGGCTGTTTTCTCACGCCCGGCCTGCTCTATGGCCTTGATGGTACTGGGGGAGAGCCATTTTTGCGGGGTGGCGCGGGATTGGTAGGAAATCTGGTGCTCGATGCCCGGTTGTTTGAGGCGGGATTGGATGGCGGCGGCGCTAGATTCGATTTGGGCCTGGTAGGGATCACCGGATTTGACGATGCTCTCCGGCAGGCCATGGGCGGAGTAGAGGATACGGAGTTTTGCGCCGGGTAAGGCGGCTTGGGCCTCGGCTATTTTTTCATCCACAAGAGCGGCCATGGCGGCGGCATAGGCTGGGTCATCGTGCCAGCAACAGATTGTGGTGGTGGGTTTGGCAAGTCCCGCGCGCGCGGCTTCCTCGCGCCAGTTATTGAGTGAGGAGCCGGTGGTGGTTGTGGAAAATTGTGGATAGAGCGGCAGGAGGATGATGCGGTCCGGGTTCCAGAGCTTTACCTCTTTCACCACCTCGCGCGCGAAAGGGTGCCAATAGCGCATGACGGGGAAGCATCTATAGCCGGGGCCAAGCGCCTGTTCCAGGGCGCTGGCCTGGGCCTGGGTATGGGCGAGGAGCGGCGATTTGCCGCCCATGAGCGCGTAATTGGCAGCGGCGGCCTTGGCTGACGAGGCGGCGATGAGCCGGGCCAGCCAGAAGCGGATGAAGATGGGGGCGCGGATGATCGCCTTGTCGGAAAACAGATTGACCCGGAAGGGTTTTATGGCTTCCGGCCGGTCTGGTCCGCCAAGGTTGAACAGGATGATGGCTGTCCGCATTACGCGCCCCGTATAAGCTCCATGAGCCGCGCCACGTTATGTTCCGGCACATCGGGCGTGATGCCGTGGCCCAGATTGAAAATATGCGGGCTGCCCTTGGTGCTGGCAAGCAGGCATTGCACCGCTTCATCCATGGCCTTGCCGCCGAGTTTGAGCAAAAGCGGATCGAGATTGCCTTGGAAGATGGTGTTTGGCGGGCAGGCAGCCGTTGCTTCCGCCAGGCCGGTGACGGTATCCAGCCCCACGGCATCCACCCCGGCTTCGCGCGCATATTCACCCAACATTAGCCCGGCGAGGCGGGGAAAGCCGATGATTTTGACCCCGGGATTTTTGGCCCTGAGTGCTGTGGTGATGCGGCGCGTGGGGGCGATGACATATTTGCGGAACTGGGCGGGCGGGAAAATGCCGGCCCAGCTTTCAAACAACATCAGGCAATCGGCCCCGGCATCCAGCTGGCCCTGGAGATAGGTGATTGTGGCCTCGGTCAGCAATTCGATGACGTTATCCACAAAGCCGGGCTGCTCATAAGCAAGCTGGCGAGTGCGGGGGAAGCCGCCGCCGCCTTCGCCATCGAACATATAGCAGGAGACCGTGGCGGGGCTGCCGGCGAAGCCGATAAGGGCGGTTTCTCGCGGCAGGCTGGCGCGCAGATTGGCGACAGTTTGCAGCACCGGGGCGTAGATGCCGGGGGCTTTGGCCAGATTCAGTGACGAAATGTCCTGTAAAGGCGGCAAGCGCGGGCCTTCGCCTTCGGCAAAGCGCAACCCCTGACCCAGGGCCATGGGGAGAATCAGGATGTCGGAAAACAGGATGGCCGCGTCGAACCCGAATTTGTGGATGGGCTGGAGGGTGACTTCAGCGGCAAGGGCCGGGTTGAGGCAGAGCGAGATGAAATCTCCCGCCTGGGCGCGGGTGGCCCGGTATTCGGGCAGATAACGCCCGGCCTGGCGCATGAGCCAAACCGGCGGCGGCCAAACTGGCTCGCCATTCAGGACCTGGAGAAGTTTCATCAACACCGCCTAAACCATAATCACTCTTTTATAAAAGAGGAGGGGTAGGTGTTTAACCCTGTGAGTCATGGGGGTTAAGGCTATTGAGGAGA
>JAKBCX010000006.1 GCA_021807465.1 Pseudomonadota bacterium
CTGGTTGTGTCCGCCGCTGACGGTCCGATGCCGCAGACCCGCGAGCACATTCTGCTGGCCCGCCAGGTGGGCGTGCCTGCCCTGGTCGTGTTCCTGAACAAGATGGACTTGGCCGACCCCGACCTGGTTGAGCTGGTTGAAATGGAAGTGCGCGAGCTGCTCTCCAAGTACGGCTTCGATGGCGACAATATCCCCATCATCAAGGGTTCCGCCGTGTGCGCCCTGGAAGACAAGCAGCCGGAGATCGGCGAGCAGGCCGTTCTGAAACTGATGGAAGCTGTTGACAGCTACATTCCGCAGCCGGAGCGTGCTGTGGACAAGCCCTTCCTGATGCCGGTGGAAGACGTGTTCTCCATTTCCGGCCGCGGCACCGTGGCGACCGGCCGCGTGGAGCGTGGCATCATCAAGGTGGGTGAGGAAGTCGAGATCGTCGGCCTGCGCGCCACGACCAAGACGACCGTGACCGGCGTGGAAATGTTCCGCAAGCTGCTCGACCAGGGCCAGGCTGGCGACAACATTGGTGCGCTGCTGCGTGGCACAAAGCGTGAGGACATCGAGCGTGGCCAGGTTCTGGCGGCGCCCGGCTCTATCACTCCGCACACCAAGTTCCAGGGCCAGGCCTACATTCTGACCAAGGAAGAAGGTGGCCGCCATACGCCGTTCTTCACCAACTACCGCCCGCAGTTCTACTTCCGCACCACCGACGTGACCGGCGTTGTGACGCTGGAAGAAGGTACGGAAATGGTGATGCCGGGCGATAACGTGACGATCGATGTCGAGCTGATCGCCCCGATCGCCATGGATGAAGGTCTGCGCTTCGCCATCCGTGAAGGCGGCCGTACCGTTGGTTCGGGCGTCGTCGCGAAGATCACGAAGTAATTATCGTCCCCCCGTACTTGAGAAGAGTTTGAGTTAAGATGGACAATCAAAACATCCGCATTCGCTTGCAAGCGTATGATCACCGGGTGCTGGACAACAGCACCAAGGACATCGTGAACACGGCGAAGCGCACGGGCGCTCAAGTGCGGGGGCCGATTCCTTTGCCGACCCATATCGAACGGTTCACCGTGAACCGTTCGCCGCATGTGGACAAGAAGAGTCGCGAGCAGTTCGAGATTCGGACCCATCGCCGCTTGCTGGATATCGTTGACCCGACCCCGCAGACCGTGGACGCGCTGATGAAGCTCGACCTGGCCGCCGGCGTCGAAGTCGAAATTAAGATCTGAGTCTAGGTGGTATTATGCGTACCGGTGTAATTGCAAAAAAACTGGGGATGACCCGGTTGTTCAAAGAGGACGGCACGCATGTGCCGGTCACGGTGCTGCATCTCGATGAGGTGCGGGTTGTGGCGGCACGGACGGTTGAGACCGACGGCTATTCCGCTGTTCAGCTTGGCATTGGCAAGGCCAAGGCCAAGAATGTGAGCAAGGGGCAGAAGGGTCATTTTGCCAAGGGCAAGGTGGAGCCGGCGATGAAGCTCGTCGAATTCCGCGTGGCTGAAGACGCTGTGCTGGAGGCGGGTTCCGCCATCTCCGCTGAGCATTTTGCGGTTGGTCAGTTCGTCGACGTTGCCGGCGTGACCAAGGGTAAGGGCTTTGCCGGTGGCATGAAGCGCTGGAATTTCGCGGGTCTCGAAGCCTCGCACGGCGTGTCCATTAGCCATCGTTCGCTGGGCTCGACGGGTAACCGTCAGGATCCCGGCAAGACTTTTAAGAACAAGAAAATGGCTGGCCATCTCGGCCAGGAGCGCGTGACCACGCTGAACCTGCAGGTGGCTGGTGTGGATGCTGAGCGCAACCTCGTGCTGGTGCGCGGCGCGGTGCCTGGCTCAAAGGGTACGTATGTGCTGCTGCGCGATGCGATCAAGAAGGCGCGTCCGGCGGATGTGGCCTATCCTGCGGCGCTGAAGGGCTAAATCGATGAAGCTGGATGTAGTAGATTTTGATGCAAAGCCCGCTGGCAGCGCCGAACTGCCGGACGAGATTTTTGCGCAGGAGCCGCGGGTGGATGTTATTGCCCGTGTGATCCATTGGCAGTTGGCCAAGCGCCGCGCTGGCACCCACAAGGTGAAGGGTATGGGCGAAGTGTCTGGCACTACCAGGAAGCCCTATAAGCAGAAGGGGACGGGTAACGCCCGCCAAGGTTCGCTGCGCGCGCCGCAGTTCCGTACAGGCGGCGCCGTGCATGGCCCCGTGGTGCGTGACCATGGCTACAGCCTGAACAAGAAGGTGCGTCGCCTTGGCCTGGTTTCTGCGCTGTCGCAGAAGGCTGCGGAAGGGAAGCTGGTGATTCTCGATGCCGTTGACGGCGTGGAGAAGACCAAGGATGTGGCCGCCAAGGTGAAGAATTTCGGCTGGAGCTCGGCGCTGATCGTCGATGCCGCCGTGGCCGAGACCTTTGCCCGCGCCAGCCGCAATGTGAAGGGCTTGGATGTGTTACCGGTTGTTGGCGCCAACGTATATGACATTGTGCGCCATGACGTGCTGGTTGTTACCAAGGCCGGTATTGAAGGGTTGAAGGAGCGCCTGGCATGAGCGGCGTAAAGATTTCCCAGGAGCGCATCTACGAGGTTGTGCGCGCGCCGCACATCACCGAGAAGGCGACCTTGCTCTCTGAGAAGAACCAATTTGTGTTCAAGGTGGCGTCCGACGCCACCAAGCCGGAGATCAAGGCAGCCATCGAAGCGCTGTTTAACGTCAAGGTGACTGGTGTGAATACGCTGGTGACCAAGGGCAAGACCAAGCGTGTGCGTGGCCGCGCGGGTGTTCGCTCTGACGTGAAGAAGGCGTTCGTGACTCTGGCTGAAGGTCAGAGCATCGATTTCACCACCGGTCTGGCGTGAGGCGCGGATTATGGCATTGAAACATTTTAATCCGGTCACGGCGAGCCTTCGTGGCACCGTTCTGATCGACCGTTCCGAGCTGTGGAAGGGCAAGCCCGTTAAGGGTTTGACCGAAGGCAAGAGTTCGACCGGTGGCCGTAACAATCATGGCCGCATCACCAGCCGCTTCCGCGGCGGCGGACATAAGCAGAGTTACCGCTTGGTAGACTTCAAGCGCCGTAAGTTCGATGTGCCGGCGACGGTTGAGCGTCTGGAGTATGACCCGAACCGCACCGCGTTTATCGCGCTGATCAAGTATGAGGATGGCGAGCTGTCCTACATCATCGCGCCGCAGCGCCTGAAGGCTGGCGACCGCGTGATCTCTGGTGCGCGCGTCGACATCAAGCCGGGCAATGCGATGCCGATGTCTGCCATTCCAGTCGGCACGATCATCCATAACATCGAACTGAAGGTGGGCGCTGGCGCCAAGCTGGCCCGTTCCGCCGGAACCTTTGCGCAGCTGGTTGGTAAGGACCAGGGCTACGCGCAGATCAAACTGATGTCTGGTGAACTGCGCGTTGTGCGCGCTGAGTGCATGGCGACGATTGGTGCGGTGTCCAATGCCGACCATCAGAACCAGCAAATTGGTAAGGCGGGCCGTAGCCGCTGGCTGGGCCGTAAGCCGCATAACCGTGGCGTTGTTATGAACCCGGTCGACCACCCGCATGGTGGTGGTGAAGGCCGCACCTCTGGTGGCCGTCATCCGGTTACGCCATGGGGCAAGCCGACCAAGGGTTACAAGACGCGCAGCAACAAACGTACGGATGATCTCATCATCCGCCGCGCCAAAGGCGGGAAGGGTTAATAGATGTCACGTTCTGTCTGGAAAGGTCCGTTTGTCGACGGATACCTCCTCAACAAGGCGGAGGCTTCGCGGGCTTCCGGCCGCAACGAGATCATCAAGATCTGGTCGCGCCGCTCGACGATTTTGCCGCAATTCGTGGGGTTGACCTTCGGTGTTTACAACGGGAAGAAGTTCCTCCCCGTGCAGGTGAACGAGAATATGGTTGGCCATAAGTTTGGTGAATTCTCGCCGACGCGCACCTTCCCTGGTCACGCGGCCGACAAGAAAGCGAAGCGGGGCTAAGATGAGCAAACCGAAAGCCGAGCGCGGTCTCTCAGACAACCAGGCTGAGGCTATTGCGCGTAATATCCGCGTTAGCCCACGTAAGCTGAATCTGGTTGCTGGGTCTATCCGCAACCTGCCGGCCAGCCGCGCCATTGCCGACCTGACCTTCTCCAAACGCCGTATCGCCAAGCAGGTGAAGAAGACGCTGGAGAGCGCCATTGCCAATGCCGAGAACAACCACCAGCTTGACGTGGACAAGCTCTACGTGAAGTTGGCCGAGGTGGGCCGTGGCATTGTGATGCGCCGCTTCCATGCGCGCGGCCGTGGCCGTTCGGCGACTGTTGAGAAGTGGTTCAGCCACCTTAAGATCGTTGTCGAGGAGCGTGAAGCGTCGGCACCGGTGCCGCGCGATGTGAAGCCCGGACGTGGCAAGACTGCGACGTCTGCCGCAGGCGAGGGAGCATAATTATGGGTCACAAGATTAATCCGATTGGCCTGCGCCTCGGCATCACCCGCACCTGGGACAGCCGCTGGTATGCTGGCAAGGACTACGCCAAGCTGCTGCATGACGACATCAAGCTGCGCAACCATCTGCGCGGCAAGCTGGCGCAGGCTGGCGTGTCGAAGGTGGTTATCGAGCGCCCGGCCAAGAAGCCGCGCGTGACCATCTATGCTGCGCGCCCCGGTGTGGTGATCGGCAAGAAGGGCCAGGATATCGACAGTCTGCGTAAAGAGCTGTCGGCGATGGCGAAGGCTGACGTCTCCTTGAATATCATGGAGATCCGTAAGCCTGAGATCGACGCGACTCTGGTGGCCGAGAACATTGCGCAGCAGCTGGAGCGCCGCGTGGCCTTCCGCCGTGCGATGAAGCGTGCCGTGCAGTCCGCGATGCGCCTCGGTGCGCAGGGTATCAAGATCACCTGCTCTGGCCGTCTGGGCGGCGCCGAGATCGCCCGCGTGGAGTGGTACCGTGAAGGCCGCGTGCCGCTGCATACGCTGCGTGCCGATCTGGATTACGGTGTTGGCACGGCCAAGACCACCTATGGCACGTGCGGCGTGAAGGTGTGGATTTTCAAGGGCGAGATTCTGGTTCAGGACCCGCTTGCGCAGGATAAGCGCGCGGCCGAGCAGGCCCCGCAGCGCTAAGGATTTTGTGCCATGATGTCTCCTAAAAGGACGAAGTACCGTAAGGCTCATAAGGGCCGCATTCACGGCAATGCCAAGGGCAACACGCAGCTGAATTTCGGCGCGTATGGCCTGAAGGCGCTGGAGCCGGAGCGTGTGACAGCGCGCCAGATTGAATCTGCCCGCCGTGCCATTACTCGCGCCATGAAGCGTGCCGGTCGCGTGTGGATCCGTATTTTCCCGGATCTGCCGGTGTCGACCAAGCCTGCAGAAGTGCGTATGGGCTCCGGCAAGGGTAGCCCGGAATATTGGGTGGCCCGCGTGCAGCCCGGCCGTATCGTGTTCGAGATCGACGGCGTTGCCGAAGGTCTAGCCCGCGAGGCGCTCGCCCTGGGCGCGGCCAAGCTGCCGATCCGTACTAAGTTTGTGACCCGTATCGGAGAAGCGTAAGATGACTGTCGCAAGTGACATCCGGGCCAAGTCCCCGGACGAGCTGAAGAGCTTGCTGCTGGATCTGCGCAAGGAGCAGTTCAACCTGCGTTTCCAGCGCGCTACCGGGCAGCAGGAAAATACGTCGCGGGTGCGCGCCGTGCGCCGCGACATTGCGCGGGTGAAGACGATTCTGGCGGAACGCGCACGCGCCGCTGTGAAGGGTTAAGAGGGTATCATGCCGAAACGTGTTCTGACCGGGCGTGTTGTGAGCGACAAGATGGACAAGACTATCACGGTTCTTGTCGAGCGCCGCATCATGCACCCGCTGTACAAGAAGTTCATTCGTCGCTCGAAGAAGTACGCGGCGCATGACGAAGCGAATGTGTGCGTGGAAGGCGATCTGGTCCGCATTGAGGAATGCGCCCCGATTTCCAAGCGCAAGACCTGGGTGGTTACGGAGCGCAATGGCGCGGCCGTGGCTGACCAGCAGGCCGGCTGAAGGAGCGCTGAGAGATGATTATTGTTGAGTCTAATCTCGACGTTGCTGATAATTCCGGTGCGCGCCGCGTGCAGTGCATCAAGGTGCTCGGCGGCTCCAAGCGCAAGACCGCGTCCGTTGGCGATGTGATCGTTGTGTCCATCAAGGACGCCATTCCTCGTGGCAAAGTGAAGAAGGGCGACGTGCACCAGGCTGTGGTTGTGCGTACTGCCTTCCCAGTGCGCCGCACTGATGGCAGCGCGATCCGCTTCGACCGGAATGCGGCCGTGCTGATCAACAAGCAGATGGAGCCGATCGGAACCCGTATTTTTGGGCCGGTGGTGCGTGAGCTTCGCGCCAAGAAGTTCATGAAGATCATCAGCCTGGCGCCGGAGGTGCTGTAACATGGCTGCGCGTATCAAGAAGGGCGATAAGGTGCAGGTGATTTCCGGCGCCGCCAAGGGCACCCGTGGCGAAGTGCTGCGTGTGATCCCGGCCGAGAACCGTGCCGTTGTGCAGGGTGTGGCGGTAGCGAAGCACCACACCAAGCCGAACCGTTTTGGCCAGCCTGGCGGGATTGTTCCGCGTGAGGCGGCTGTGGATCTGTCGAATCTGGCGTTGATCGACCCAAGCACCGATAAGCCGACCAAGGTGGCTTTCCGTGTGCTGGACGATGGCCGCAAAGTGCGTGTTGCTCGCAAGAGCGGCACTGCCATTGACGGCTGAGGAGGCTGAAATGAGCGAAGTGAAGGAGCTGCCGCGCCTGCAGAAATACTACCGCGAGGTGGTGCGCGAGCAGATGCAGAAGGAATTTGGGTATAAGAACCCGTTCGAGATTCCTGGGCTGGAAAAGATCGTCATCAATATGGGTGTTGGCGAGGCTGCGGGCGATCAGAAGAAGCTCGATTCCGCCGTTGCTGACCTGACGCTGATCACGGGCCAGAAGCCGGTAAAGACTGTGGCCAAGAAGGCTATTGCGGGCTTCAAAATCCGTGCCGGTCTGCCGATTGGCTGTAAGGTGACACTGCGCAAGGCCCGGATGTACGAGTTTCTCGACCGCCTGGTGACCATCGCGTTGCCGCGCGTGCGTGATTTCCGCGGCATGCCGGGCAATAAGGGCTTTGATGGCCGCGGTAATTTTGCCATGGGCCTCAAGGAACAGATTATTTTCCCTGAGATTGTCTATGACAAGGTCGATGCGATCCGTGGCATGGACATCATCTTCGTGACGAGCGCGAAGACGGATGCCGAGTGCAAGGCGCTGCTCAAGGGTTTCAATCTGCCGTTCGCAAAGTGAGCGCGCGGTTCGTGAAGGTTTGGAAAACGGCTGGGACAGTCCAGCAGGTTCCGGAGGGGTTTTAGAGAATGGCTAAGACATCGCAGGTCAATAGAAACGGCAAGCGTGAACGCATGGCCGCCCGTGACAAGGCCAAACGTGCCGCGTTGAAGGCGACGGTTATGGATCGTTCGTTGCCGGTGGAAGACCGTTTCGAGGCGAGCCTGAAGCTCGCGCAGCTGCCGCGCAACGGTGCCAAGGTGCGCGTGCGCCTGCGCTGCGAGCTGACAGGCCGCGCGCGCGGCAATTATCGTAAGTTCAAACTCTGCCGTGTCGCATTCCGCGATTTGGCGAGCGCTGGGCAGATCCCCGGCGTGGTCAAGGCCAGCTGGTAAGGAAAGGGCAAACAAGACATGTCGATGTCCGATCCTTTGGGTGATATGCTCACCCGTATCCGTAATGCTCAGCATGCGCGTCTTACATCCTGCGTAGCGCCGGCCTCTAACCTGCGTGCTAATGTGCTGGATGTGCTGAAGCGCGAAGGCTTCATTCGTGGTTTTTCCCGCGAGGAGGTGCGCCCGGGCATTGCCCAGCTGCGCATTGAACTGAAGTACAATGATGGTCAGCCGGTGATCAAGGAGATCAGCCGCGTGTCCCGTCCGGGCCGCCGCGTTTACTCCAAGATTAAGGAGCTGCCCCGCGTGTATAATGGTTTGGGCGTTTCCATCCTCTCCACGCCGCGTGGCGTGATGAGTGATGTTGAGGCCCGCGCTGCCAATGTTGGTGGCGAAGTTCTCTGCCGCGTCTTCTAAGGGAGGGAGCAATATGTCACGCGTAGGCAAATATCCCGTTGAAATCCCCGCCGGCGTTACGCTGGCCCTGGCGGGCAACGTCCTTACCGCCAAAGGCAAACTTGGTGAGCTGAAGCTAACCCTGACCGATCTGGTTGAGACCACGATCGAGGGCAACAAGGTTTCGGTTCAGCCGAAAACCAAGGAGAGCCAGGCACGCATGATGTGGGGCACCACCCGTGCCAACATCGCCAACATGGTGAAAGGCGTGTCTCAAGGTTACTCCAAGACGCTGGAGATTACCGGTACTGGTTACCGAGCCGCTGTGCAGGGTAAAAACCTGGTGGTTAATCTCGGCTTCTCCCATGATGTGGTTTACCCGATCCCTGAAGGGATTAAGGTGACTTGCGAGAAGCCCACCTCGATTAAGGTTGAGGGTGTGGATAAGCGCCAGGTGGGCCAGGTTTGCGCTGAACTGCGTACCTACCGTCCGCCCGAGCCGTATAAGGGCAAGGGTGTTAAGTTCGAAGGCGAGGCGATCCGCCGCAAAGAGGGTAAGAAGAAGTAATGTCAAATCTCGCATTGCAGGCGCGCCGCCGGGCCCGCCTTCGCTATCAGCTTCGGCAGAAATCTTCTGGCCGTCCGCGTCTGTCGGTCTTTCGCTCCGGCAAGCATATCTACGCGCAGATTATCGACGATGCCCAGGGCCGCACCTTGGCCGCTGCTTCGACGTTGGACAAGGAGCTGCGCGAGCAGCTGCGCACCGGCGCCGACAAGGAAGCCGCTACGGCGGTTGGCAAACTGATCGCCGAGCGCTCCAAGGCGGCTGGCGTTTCGCAGGTCGTCTTCGATCGCGGTTCTTATCTCTATCATGGCCGGGTGAAAGCCCTGGCCGAGGCGGCCCGCGAGGGCGGTCTCGATTTCTAAGAGGGTTTGCAGATGGCACGTGAAGCACGCGAAGGCGGCTCTGGCGGCAGGAATCGGGAACGCGAGCGCGAGCGCGAGCGGGAGCCGGGTGATGAGTTCGTTGATAAACTGGTGACGATTAACCGCGTCGCCAAAGTGGTGAAGGGCGGCCGCCGGTTTGCCTTTGCTGCTCTGGTGGTGGTTGGTGACCAGAAGGGCCGCGTGGGCTACGGCGCGGGTAAGGCCCGCGAGGTGCCCGAGGCAATCCGCAAGGCGACGGAGCGCGCGAAGAAGACCATGATCCGCGTACCGATGAAGGAAGGCCGTACGCTGCATCACGATATTCGTGGCACGTTTGGCGCGGGTGAGGTGGTCATCCGTTCCGCCCCGGCTGGTACCGGCATCATCGCCGGTGGCCCGCTGCGCGCCGTGTTCGAGACGCTGGGCATTGGCGACGTGGTGGCCAAGTCGCTCGGCAGCCGTAACCCGCATAATATGGTGAAGGCGACTTTCGCGGCTCTGCAGAATGTGACCAGCCCGCGCCAGGTGGCTTCCCGCCGTGGCAAGAAGGTGGCTGACTTGTTTGGTGCCGCTGAGAAGCCGGTGGAGGCAAGCGATGTCTGATAAGAAGATTCGCATTACCCAGGTCGCGTCTGGCAACGGGCGCAAGCCGGGGCAGCAGGCCACCCTGATTGGGCTGGGGCTGAACAAGATCCGCAAGAGCGTCGAGGTGGCTTCCACCCCGGAAGTGCTCGGTATGGTGAACAAGGTTAAGCACCTGCTGAAGGTGGAAGAGCTGGGCTAAACCCTGGCGTTGAGGATTGAACGATGAAACTGAATGAGATCCGGGATAATCCTGGCGCACGTTTGAAGTCCAAGCGTCTGGGCCGTGGTATCGGCTCTGGCAAGGGCAAAACGTCTGGCAAGGGTGTGAAGGGCCAAAAGGCGCGTGAGGGTGTGTCCCTCAACGGCTTCGAGGGCGGTCAGCTTCCCATCTATCGCCGTTTGCCGAAGCGTGGCTTTAACAACATCAACCGCAAGGAATACGCGCCGCTGAACCTCGGAACGCTGGCTGCGGCGATTGAGGCCGGCAAGCTGGATGCGGCGCAGCCCATCACCGAAGCGATGCTGGAAGCAGCCGGTGTTGTGCGCCTGAACAAGGTGGATGGTGTGCGCCTGCTGGCCAAGGGCAGTATTGCCAAGGCTGTAACCATTGAAGTTTCGGGTGCTTCTGCCGCGGCCGTGGCTGCCATTGAGCAGGCCGGCGGCAAGGTGACGACGCTGGTGGTGAAGGCTGACGCCACGGACGCTTAAGGGCTTGCCTCTGCCGGAGAAAATCCGGCAAATAGCGCTGTAAACGGCGCTTGCCAGTCGCGCGAAGCACCGGCAAGCGCCGTTTTTGTTGATGTTAAGGATAAAGCATGGCTTCCGCCGCAGAACAGATGGCCGCGAACATGAATTTGGGTGCGTTCGCGAAGGCTACAGACCTAAAGAAACGAATCTGGTTCACACTGGGTGCTCTGATCGTGTTCCGTCTTGGCACATATATTCCGGTGCCGGGTGTGGATGGTACCGTGATGGCCCATCTGATGACGCAGAATGGCGGCGGTATTCTGGGCATGTTCAACATGTTTACGGGTGGCGCGCTGGGACGCATGACGATTTTTGCGCTTAACATCCTACCCTATATCTCCGCTTCGATCATCATTCAGTTGATGACCTCTGCCATTCCTGCGCTTGAGGCGCTGAAAAAAGAGGGCGACTCGGGGCGCCAGCGAATTACTCAGTATACGCGTTATCTCACGGTGCTGATTGCTACAGTGCAGGCTTATGGCATTGCCATAAGCCTTGAGCGAGTGAAGAGCACGCTGGGGCCGGCAGTGATCGATCCGGGGGCCTTCTTTGTGTTCACCGCGGTGGTGACGCTTGTGGGGGGCACGGTTTTCGTGATGTGGCTTGGCGAGCAGATAACTTCGCGTGGCATTGGCACCGGGTCGAGTCTGATCATCTTTGCTGGTATCGTTGCCAATATGCCCGTGGCCATTGCCAATGTTCTCGAACTTGGTTCGACCGGCGCGCTTTCGACGCTTTTCATCATCTTGTTCTTCATCATCGGCTTTGCCGTCATTGGCTTCGTGGTATTCATGGAACGGGCGCAAAGGCGTATCCTTATCCAGCATCCCAAGCGGCAGATGGGGACGAAAGTGTTTGGAGGCGAGAGCAATTACATGCCGCTGAAGGTGAATGCCTCGGGCGTGATGCCGCCGATTTTTGCAAGCTCTCTGCTGGTGATCCCGGCCACTTTCGCGGGGTTCTCGGCCGGCGGGCCGGGGTGGTTGCAGATGGTGGCGCATGCGCTCTCGCACGGGCAGCCGCTCTATATGCTGCTCTTTGCCGGACTGATCACATTGTTCTCCTTCGTTTGGGCAGCGATTGCCTTTAACCCCGAGGAGACTGCGGAGAATTTGAAGAAGAATGGCGCGTTCATTCCGGGAATCCGGCCTGGTAGTAACACAGCCAAGTATTTTGACATGGTGCTGACGCGCCTGACGGCGATTGGCGCAGCATACTTGGTCATCGTTTGTCTGCTGCCGGACTTCGCTATGAGCCGGTACAGCCTGCCATTCTATTTTGGTGGCACGTCGCTGCTGATCATGGTGTCGGTGACCATGGACACAATGACGCAGGTCCAGTCCCACCTGCTGGCGCATCAGTATCAGGGTTTGCTTCGCAAGAGCCGCGGCAAGAATCGGAAATAGGAGAAGAATGTGGAGCTAATCCTTCTGGGGCCGCCGGGGGCGGGTAAGGGGACCCAATCGAAACTGCTGGAAACCCGGTACGGTGTGGCCCAGATTTCGACAGGTGACATGCTGCGCGCCGAAGTGAAGGCAGGTACGCCGATTGGGCTGGAAGCCAAGAGCGTCATGGATGCGGGCAAGCTAGTGTCTGACGATATTCTGGTCCGCATGATCCAGGAGCGGATTCATCGCCCGGATTGTGCCAAGGGGTTCATTTTGGATGGCTTCCCGCGCACAGTGCCGCAGGCCGAGGCGCTGGACCGCATGCTACACAATACGGCGGTTGATCTGGATGCGGTGATTGAGCTGAAGGTGGATGAGGCCGTGTTGGTCGAACGCATCAGCGGCCGCTTTACCTGCGCCACTTGCGGCGCGGGCTATCACGACAAATTCAAGCAGCCCAAAAAGCCCGGCGTGTGTGATGTGTGCGGCGGCACGGAATTCACCCGCCGCCCGGATGACAAGGCCGAGACCGTGCATGCGCGGCTAGAGGCCTATAACGCTCAGACGGCCCCGATTCTGCCTTATTACAGGGCGCAGGGACGCCTGCATGTGGTGGATGGCATGGCGGAGATGGACGAGGTCGAGGCGCAAATCGAGGCGGTTCTGCGTAAAATCGGCGTTCCGGCGGCCGGGGCTTGACGGGATCACGAAAAATTGATCATTCCTCGTTGACTCTAATTTGGCGGGCGCTATAACCCGCTTTCGCGGCGCTCCCGGGGTGGGGCGCCGCAACTTGTTATGACCTCAAGAGAGGTCTTTGTCGTCAGGAGAGACCAGGTGGCGCGTATTGCCGGCGTAAACATTCCCACGAACAAGCGTGTCGTGATCAGCCTTCGTTATATCTATGGCATTGGCCCGGTGAAGGCCCAGGAGATTTGCACTGCTCTGGGTATCCCCGATGAGCGCCGTGTTAACCAGCTCTCTGATGACGAGATTCTGCGCCTGCGCGAGCTGATCGACAAAGATTACCGCGTTGAGGGCGATCTCCGCCGTGAAGTTGCTATGAATATCAAGCGCCTGATGGATTTGGGTTGCTATCGCGGTCTGCGCCACCGTAAGGGGCTGCCGGTTCGTGGGCAGCGTACCCATACCAATGCCCGTACCCGCAAGGGCAAGGCTGTGGCCATCGCCGGCAAGAAGAAAGTCACCCGGTAAGCGTCCGACGCACCCGTTTTCAGTTACAGGAATTAAGATATGGCGAAGCCCGCTTCCCGTCCCCGCAAGAAAGAACGCAAGAACATCATCTCCGGTGTTGCGCATGTTCTGGCCAGCTTCAACAACACCATGGTGAACATCACCGACGCCCAGGGTAACACGATCTCCTGGTCCTCGGCCGGTAGCCAGGGCTTTAAGGGTAGCCGCAAATCCACCCCGTACGCTGCCCAGGTGGCTGCGGAGGACGCCGGGCGCAAGGCGCGCGAGCATGGAATGGAGATGCTGGAGATTGAGGTGAGCGGCCCTGGTTCGGGCCGTGAGAGCGCGCTGCGCGCCCTGCAGGCCGTGGGTTTCCAGATTTCCGCGATTCGCGACCTGACGCCGATCCCGCATAATGGCTGCCGCCCGCGCAAGCGCCGCCGCGTCTAAGGGTAAGCGATTTTCTTGAGGTTTGGGTGGCTCACCAGCCGACCCGGGCCGGAGGGGTGAATGTTGAAAGAGTCAAACTCGTCTTTACAGCGCAATTGGCAGACGCTGATCAAGCCGGAGCAACTCGATATCGAGTTCGGATCCGACGCCGGCCGTGTGGCCACGATTATTGCCGAGCCGCTGGAGCGCGGTTTTGGCATGACGCTGGGTAACTCCCTGCGCCGTATCCTGCTTTCGTCGCTCCAGGGCGCTGCCGTTACAGGCGTGCGCATTGACGGCGTGCTGCACGAATTCTCGACCATTGCCGGTGTCCGCGAGGACGTGACCGACATCGTGCTTAACATTAAGCAGCTTGCCGTGCGGATGCATGGTGAGGGGCCGAAGCGCATGGTGCTGACGGCCACTGGTCCTGGCGAGGTGAAGGCCGGACAGATACAGGCTGGGCATGACATTGAGATCATGAATCCCGAGCTGGTGCTGTGCACGCTTGATGAAGGTGCGACGCTGGGTATCGAGTTTACCGTTGGCTCCGGCCGCGGCTACGAGCCGGCTTCCGCTAACCGCCCTGAAGATGCGCCGATTGGGTTGATCCCCATCGACGCGATTTATTCGCCGGTGCGCCGTGTGTCTTATCGGGTTGAAAAGACCCGTGTTGGTCAGGTTACGGACTACGACAAGCTGATTTTGGAAGTGGAAACCAACGGCGCGGTGACGCCGGAGGACGCCGTTGCTTTGGCGGCCCGCATTCTGCAGGACCAGCTCTCGATGTTCGTGAACTTCGAGGAGCCGCAGCGCCTGCGTGCCGAAGAGCCGCGCATTGAGCTGCCCTTCAACCCGAATCTGCTGCGCAAGGTGGACGAGCTGGAACTCTCTGTGCGTTCTGCTAACTGCCTGAAGAACGACAATATCGTTTATATTGGCGATCTGGTGCAGAAGAGCGAGCAGGAAATGCTGCGTACGCCGAATTTCGGCCGTAAGTCTTTGAACGAAATCAAGGAAGTGCTGACCGCCATGGGGCTGTCCCTTGGCATGACCGTGAACGATTGGCCGCCTGAGAATATCGAGGAACTTGCCAAGCGTTCCGACCAGCCCTTCTGAAGTCTAACCGGGAAGTTTTAAACCATGCGTCATGGTCTCAGCGGCCGTAAACTCGGCGTCACCTCTTCGCACCGCGCTGCGATGTTCCGCAACCTGGCGGTCGCGCTCATTAAACATGAGCAGATCACCACAACCCTGCCCAAGGCCAAGGAACTGCGTCCGGTGGCCGAAAAGCTAATCACGCTCGGCAAGCGCGGCGATTTGCATGCCAAGCGCCAGGCTTTTAACCAGCTGCGCGACGAGACGATCGTTGCCAAGCTGTTCGATGCCTTGGCGGAGCGCTACAAGGGACGTGCTGGTGGCTATACCCGCGTCCTGAAGGCCGGCATGCGCTATGGCGATGCTGCCGACATGGCTGTGATTGAGCTGGTTGACCGCGATGTGTCTGCTAAGGGCCAGGATAGCGGCCCGAAGCCGGAAGTGGTGGAGGAAGAGGAGGCTGAATAAGCCTTCTGCCTCCGAGTGAACAAAAAGGGCAAGCCAAGGCTTGCCCTTTTTGTTTGCACGGATTTTAGCTAAATCAGAGCGGCTTATGAGCTTTATCGATCAGGCGGCTGAAGAAGCCGGGCTTTTTTGTGGGCTTGGGCGCTGCTTTCTTGGCTTCGTCAGCGGCGTTTTTGGCTTTCAGCTTCAGCCACTCATCCAGGGTTTTGCCGGCTTTGGCCGCGCGCTCCTGCTCATAGGCGAGCTGGCCTTTGCTTAGAGGTTTGGTTGTCGAGGTAGTCATTAGTCTCTCCAGAATTTAACTGAAATTTGCAGAGTCGAGGCGAAGTTTCAAGCGTCGCGGCTGCGAAGAAGGAATCGTTCCAGCAGGCCAAGGACGCTGTATATGAAAATGCCGCTAATGCCGAGCATGATGAGGGCAGCGAACATACGGGGGATTTGTAGCCGGTAGCTGGCCTCGATGATTCTGTAAGCAAGGC
>JAKBCX010000268.1 GCA_021807465.1 Pseudomonadota bacterium
GGCCCATTCATTCCCGCGCCCGCCTTGCTGCGCATACGCGATTACATGGGCAACGCGCCGGAGCGTTTTGCCACCATGCAGGCGCTGGAAGAGCATTTACGCAAAATCCATGCCCCCTTCGGCAAACTTTCAGACGCGCAATGGGCGCATCTGGCCCGGTTCTCGGCCCGCACGGTGCTGGACCAGACCGGGCAGGGGCGTTTCGCGCTGAATTACGACCCCAAGATCATCGAACCGATGCGCGCCTCGGTGCCGCTGGATGTCGATACATGGCCGGTCTGGTCCCATATTTCCATTCCGCGCCTGGTGATACGCGGGGCGCAGAGCGATTTGCTGCTGCCGGAAACTTATGACCGCATGCTCTCCACCGGCGCGCAGGGCTATGTGGTGCAGGATGCGGGCCATGCCCCGGCGCTGATGGATTATGAGAGCATGGCGCGGATAAAGGCGTTTCTGCTGGAAGGATAAGCAGCTTCAGCAACCCCGCGACATGACGGTATAATTTCGGCATTGCCCCGCTCACGGCGCAACCGCTAGACCAGTTGCATGATCAGGACGCTTTTCGACCGCGGGCATTTGCCGTTGCTCACGCGTGCCCTGCTCTCAGCCGGGCGTGCCACGGCCTCGCAGCGTGTGTCGCTGGTTGCGGCGGGGTGCGCTTTTTATGCCACGCTGGCGCTGTTTCCCACCATCACCATGCTCATTTCGCTTTACGGGCTGGTTTTCAACCCCAACACCGTGCAGCCGCAGCTTCACTATCTGCAGGGCTTCATGCCGCCCGCGGCGTTCGCGCTTATTTCAGACCGTATTACCAGCATTGTGGCGCAGCCGGCCAAGGGGCTTGGATTTTCCTTCGTTTTGTCGCTCCTCATTTCGTTCTGGTCGTCATCCACCGGCACAAAATCCATCTTGAACGCGCTAACGCTGGCTTATGGCCAGCGCGAAACACGCGGGCTGCTGCATTTTCAGTTCGTTTCGCTCGGCATGACCTTCATTGCCGTTATCGGCGCCATCATGGCCATTGCGTTTCTTGTGCTCGTGCCCATCGTCGCGGCGCATCTCGACCTGCCGGGCTGGGTTATGGTTTTGCTCGGCTTTGTGGGGCCGCTTACCGTGGTTGCGTTTCTTGCCGCGGCGCTGGGGCTGCTTTACCGCTTCGGCCCAGCGGGCAAGGGGCGCATTTTCTACGCGCCGGGCGCGGCGGTGGCCACTATCGCCTGGCTGGCCGCTTCTTCGGCTTTTGCCTTTTATGTCGGCCATTTCGCCGCCTACAGCGCGTTATATGGGCCGCTGGCCACGCTTATCGGCCTGATGATGTGGTTTTTTATTTCCGCTTATGTGGTGCTGTTTGGCGCCGAGCTGAACGCCGCGCTGGACCGTGAGTGGCGGCACAATGCTGGAGCGGCGGCGCAACAATAGATGCACTGGCCTAGATATAGGCTGACAAATGAGAACGTGGCGGGTACGGTGAGAAATAAAACAATAGCGGGGAGACAAGCTGCCATGCTGCGACCATTAATCCGTCCATTTCTTGCGATGGCAATTCTTCTTGCGCCCCCGGCACTGGCGCAGTCGCTCAAGCCCAGCCAAATGCTCAGTTCGCTTACCGTTACGCCGGTAAGCATTCCCAGCCCGGTGCAGGGCGCGGATAACCATACGCATTTGGCCTATGAGCTGCTGGTAACAAATACGAGCGGGCTATTTATAACGCTGGACCGGGTTGAGGTGCTGGGCGGCGGCGGGCAAACCCGCGCCCTCGCCAGCTATGAGGGTGACGCGCTGGGCAAGGCGATGGTGGATTTCGCGCGCAAGGGCAGGGTATTGCCGCCAGGTGTTGCCGCCATGCTGGTGTTGGATGTGGCCCTGCCCGCCGGAACGCCGGTGCCAGAGCAGCTTGTGGCGCGAATTTCGGCCACGCGGCAGGCTGTGGGGCCGGATGGCAAGCCGGTGCCCATGGACCCGGACGGCCCGTTCCCGGCCCGGTACAGCTTTACCACCGCCCCCGAACCAGTTGGCACCACCCAGGCCCTGGTTGTGGAGCCGCCGCTGCGCGGCACAAACTGGGTGGCGGCTGGCGGCTGTTGCGCCACCATAACGCCGCATCGCGGCACCGCGCTGGCGGTAAATGGCAAGCTCTACGTGCCGCAGCGTTTTGCCATCGACTGGGTTCAGCTCGACAGCAAGCACCACGCCTTGACGGGGGATCCCTCGAAACTCACCAGCTATCCGTGCTTTGGCGCGCCGGTCTATTCCGCCACCTATGGCAAGGTGGTCAACCTTTACGATGGGCTTCCCGAGCAGGTACCCGGGCACCCCAAGAACATAAAGCCCGAGACGATCGGCGGTAACATGATCGTTGTTGAAATAGACGCCGGGCATTATGCGTTTTACGGGCATTTGCAGCCGGGCAGCCTGAAGGTGAAGCTGGGCAGTGTTGTAAAACCCGGCCAATTACTGGGGCTGGTGGGCAATACAGGCAATTCCACCGCGCCGCATCTGCATTTCGAGCTGATGGATACGGACTCGCCTTTGGCCGCCGATGGGCTGCCTTTTGTGTTCACGCAATTCTCCAGCCCCGGTACGTTGGTTGAAGACCCTGACTCGGTGGAGGACCCCGATAAAGTGCTGACGATCGACCCTTCGCGCGGGGCGGGACAGCGTACGCGGCAATTGCCGTTGAACAACCAGGTGGTGGATTTCAGCGGCTGAGCCTCAGGCCGCTTGCTGCCGTGCCGTGCCCAGTACGGCGCCATCCGATACACGGCGGAGGGTAAGATGGCCGGGTAAGGGGGGCACGGGCAGCTCGAACGCATGGCAGCCGGAGCCGAGCCCGGCGGCGCGGAGATCGGCCCGGAATTTATTGGCGATGAACCGCGCCACTGGCCGCCCGTTGCACAGCACTTCCAGTTCCACGGGCAATTCCGGCGCCGCTTCATCCTGCGCCCAGCCGCAAAGCAGATGCGCCCCGGCATGGTCGAAATTGCCGCGTAGCATGCCAGGCTGGCGCGGTGTGTGCAGGCCCGCCCGCGCATCGATGCGCGTTTTCAGCCGGGCCAGATGGTAGCCTTCTTCAATAAGCGGCAGGCAAGGCTTTTGCGCCGTGCCCGGCGTGCCTGCGGCGTTTAAGAACTGGGCGCGGCAGCCATTATCGAGGAAGCTTTCCACTGGCGTGTTTTCAGCGAAGATCACCGCGTGCTCATCTAATTCGATGTGGTAATATTCAACCCGCCCTACTTGCTCGGCCTGCGTGATGGAAGCGCCATTGACCAGACGCCAGGCATGGACCAGCACCCCGGCTTCGCAAACCGCATGGCCGGGCGAGATTGTAAGGTCGCGCGAGGGGATGTTGCGCCCGAGCGCATGGCGGCGCAGCGTGACGGGTAAAGCAAGGTGGTTGCCCGCGATGAAGCGGCCATCATAGGCACGGTGACCGATCCAGCGTATGGGCTGGAAGCCTTGCGTGGCGGTCTGTACCAAATCGCCAATCTTCAGTGACTCCACGGGAGTTTTTCCGCGTACCGTGTGAATGCGCGTGCCAGGGCAG
>JAKBCX010000269.1 GCA_021807465.1 Pseudomonadota bacterium
TGCCACGCCCGCCCGCACCGCCGCCGCCCGCGCCGCCGCCCGAGCCGGAGCACAAAATTCGGCTCTCCGGCATTGTCTATGGCTCCGTCTTCTCACCCGAGGATGGGCGTAAGAACTGGCACGACCTGCTCACCGGCTTCCTCTGGGCCTTCCGCGACGAGCCGGGCGCCACGCTGGTGCTTAAAATGCCGCGTGGCGCATGGGAGACCATGCACCCGCATTTCGACCACGCCATCTCGCGCTTCGCCCCCTTCGCCTGCCGCATCGTGCTCATCTACGGCTTCCTGGACGATGCCGAGTATGCCGCCCTGGTACGCGCCACCGATTTTTATGCGAACGCCTCGAATTGCGAAGGCCTGTGCATCCCGCTGATGGAATTCCTCGCCGCCGGCAAACCCGCCATCGCGCCCTGCCACACCGCCATGGCCGATTATGTCACGCCGCGCGCCGCCTTCATCCCCCGCGCAAGCCTGGAGCATAATGTGTGGCCTTTCGACCCGCGCGACCTGTTCCGCACCATGCGCTACCGGCTGGACTGGGCAAGCCTGGAAGCCGCCTACCGCGACTCTTTCCACGCCGCGCTGGCCGCCGATGGCACTTACGAGCGCATGTCCCACGCCGCGCATGATACGCTACGAGATTACGCATCAACAACAAAAATCCGCGCCCTGCTGGCTGAAGTCCTGCGGCTTGAAGACGAAACATCCTTGCAGGAGACCACGGAATGATATTCCTGATCCATTCCGAAACCGCCGCGGGCACGGTGGACGCCAATCTCGGCCTGCCCGAATATAGCTATTATTTCGTGCTCAAAGCCTTCCGCCCGCTGCTGGAGGAAATGGGCCTCACCATCGCCATCGCCGACCCCGAGCATGAGGTGGACCGCATCTGCCGCAACGCGCGCCAGCATGGCGAGGATTGCATCTTCCTCACCTTCTCGCCCCCGCACCGCACCTATGTGGCGCGCGAATGTCCCACCATCCCCATCTTCGCCTGGGAGTTCGATACGATTCCGGTGGAAACATGGCTGGACGAGCCGCGCCACGATTGGCGCCTTGTGCTCAGCGAAGCTGGCCGTGCCATCACCCATTCGCAATTCGCGGTCAACACGGTGCGGCGGGATCTCGGCGCCGATTACGATATCGTCAGCATGCCCGCCCCGGTATGGGACGGCTTTGCACCGCTTTATAACCCGCAAGCCCGCATCGCCTGGCCGGGCAAACCGCAAACCCTAACCGTGCGCGGCCGCGTGTACGACAGCCGCAAGATTGATTTTTCGCAATACGTGCCACAGGCCTGCCCCAAATACGCCCGCGCGGAGCTGCCTGCCAATGCCGGCGAGCGCGAAACCCTGCAAGACATCATGCTGGATGGCATTATCTACACCTCCGTGTTCTGCCCGCTCGATGCACGGAAAAACTGGTTCGACATGATCTCCGCCTTCTGCTGGGAATTGCGCGATTGCGAAGATGCCACTTTGGTCCTCAAACTCACGCATCGCGAAGCCGATGAAGCCATCGGCGGTATGCTGAAAGACCTCGCCAAGCTCACACCCTTTTCCTGCCGCATCGTCATCATAGACGGCTACCTGCCAGATTCTGCCTACCAGGATCTCACCGCGGCAAGCCATTACGCTATCAACACATCGCATGGCGAGGGTCAATGCCTGCCGCTGATGGAATATATGAGCGCGGGCAAACCCGCCGTTACACCGCGCCACACCTCGATGGAAGATTACGTCACCGCGCAAAATGCCTTCATCGCGGCGTCGCACCAGGAACCCACCGCCTGGCCGCACGACCCGCGCCAGCTCTACAAAACCCGCCGGTACCGCATCGACTTCGAATCACTTCTCGCCGCGCTGCGCGAAAGCTACGATGTGGCCAAAACCGACCCCGCGCGCTACGCGCGCATGGCCCAGGCCGCGCATGAGGGGCTGCGCGCGCATTGCTCGCGCGCCGTCGTCAAGGCCCGGCTGGCGCAATTCCTGCAGCCGCACACAAACATGGTCTTAACCGCATGAATATTTTGCGTACCCCGCAACCGGCCGAGGCCAGCCTGCGCGCCTCGCCGGAAAGCTCGGGGCGCATCGGCGAGCTAGAAGTGCTGCGCACCACTGCCATCCTCATGGTGCTGGCCGCGCATCTGCCCTTCAACCTGCTCTTCTGGCCCTCACGCTACAGCCACACGCTGTACGATCTGGGCACATGGAGCGGGGTTGATCTGTTCTTCGCCGTCTCCGGTTTCGTCATCGCCCGCTCACTACTGCCTCAACTGGAAAACGTGCGGGGCGCACGCGAATTTCTCCATGTGGCCGTGGTGTTCTGGATCCGCCGCGCCTGGCGCCTCTGGCCTTCCGCCTGGCTCTGGCTGGCAATGCCTTTGTTTCTCTGCGTTTTCTTCAACCGGGCGCATGTGTATGGCAGCTTCAACGCCAATTGGAGCATGGCCGTGGCCGGTCTCCTCAATCTCGCTAATTTCCATCTCGCCTACATTTTTTCCAACCATATGACGGACACAGGCACCGCCTTCGCGCAATGGAGCCTTTCACTCGAAGAACAATTTTATATGCTCCTGCCCTTTGCGGCCTGGGCTTTCCGCCGCTACCTGCCCATTCCACTCCTCGCAGTGCTGGTTCTGGCCTTTTTCGTTCCCAATAATGCCCTTACCTGGATGATCCGCGGCGGCGCCGTCTCCGCCGGCGTGCTGCTCGCCATCGCCGAACGTCACCCGGCCTATGGCGATTGCGCGCCAACCTTTCTGGGCCATCACCGCCTCGCCCGCATCGCCTTTCTCACCGGCGGCGTGGCGCTGCTCATCAGTGTGGGCGACAAAGCCCTAAACATCGTCCCCTTCATTCAAGGCCCTATCGCCGTTCTCTCCGCCCTGCTGGTCTGGGCCGCCTCCTACGGTAAGGGTTTTTTATGGCGCCCCGGGTTCTCCCGCCGTATCATGGAGATCATCGCCGCCCGCTCCTACAGCCTCTACCTCGTCCACATCCCGGTCTTTTTCGGCATGCATGAGATGTGGTTCCGCCTTTACACCCTGGCCACGCCCACCCATCGCCAGGCCATAATTTATTTCGCCCTCACCCTTATCCCGCTCACCCTTGTCACCGAGCTTAATTACCGCCTGCTGGAGCGCCCCTTGCGTGAGCGCGGCAAAGATGTGGCCCGCCGCTACGCCCGGCGCCTGCAGGCAGCCGAATCATGAAACCCTGGCCAGAATCCGCAAAAGCTGTAATTCATCATTGACCAGCGAACAGGCTGCCGCCAAAGCAGGCCCAACATACCGGACTTGAAAATGCGCATCTGGATCGACGTCGAAGACCTGTTTCAATACGCTTCCAACACAAGCAGGCCGAGCGGCATCCAGCGCCTCGCCTTCGAGCTTCAGCGCGCCATGCTCGCCCTCGCGCCCAACGAAGTCCGGTTCGTGCGTCACAATGCAAAAACCAAGGACTTCACCGCCGTCCCATTTGCCGACATTGCCGCGCTCTTCGCCAACCTCACCGCCGCACAGCCCTGCCACGCCTCGGCGAGGC
>JAKBCX010000270.1 GCA_021807465.1 Pseudomonadota bacterium
CCCGCCGCCATACCGCCCATCGCCCCCCTGGCGCCGGAAGCGGTGCGCAAGGCCGATACCATTCCCCCTGGCTGTTACGTGGCGCTGCGGCTAAAGCGGTTCGATATTATCCGCATCACCAACACATCCGCCACGCCGGGCGCGGCCTTGTTTTTATGGAACGAAGATGACGTGTCCGAACGCTACAACGCGGGCGACACGGTGAAGCTGCAATGGACCACCAGCCTCACCACCGGCCGCGTGCTGTTCTCCGACATGGGCCGCGTGCTTGCCTCCATCACCGCCGATACCGGCGCGGGGCATGACAGCATTATCGGCCCCAACAGCCCGGCCCAAGCGGGCAACGGGCGCAACGGGCGTGATAATTTGCGCCTCGCCGCCGCCAAATTCGGCCTCACGCGCCAGGATGTGGGACCAGCGCTCAGCCTGTTCTCTCCGCTGGTTACCGATGCGGCCGGACGCTTCCATTACCAAGGCCCTCCCCCGGCCGGCGCGATGGTGGAGCTGCGCGCCGAGCAGAATTTGCTCCTCGCCCTTTCCAACACCCCCCACGCGTTAAGCCCCGCGCAGGAAGCCACCGGGCCGATCAGCTACGCCATCGCCCATGCACCGCCGGGCGCGGATGATCTGTGCCGCCATTTCACCGCCGAGGCCGAGCGCGGCTTCATCAACACCGACGAGGCCTTCGCGCCATGAACATTATTTCCGACACCATCGTCCCCGCCCGCGCGCCCTATTCCGCCACGCTGAAGCCGGGTCAGATCATGCAGATCATCGACCTGGAAAGCCAGCAGGCGGTGGATGCGCTGTTCTACAACCCCGTTGATACATCCGAGCGCTATTCCGCGCAGGACACGCTGGCCGCCCAAGCCGCGCAAGGCGGGCCTTACTACCTGCAAACCGGGTCGGTGCTGCTTTCCAACGAAGGCCGGGCGATGCTCACCCTGGTGGAAGATACGTGCGGTTTTCACGACACCAATGCCGGCGCCTGCTCATGCGAATCCAACATTGTGCGCTTTGGGCATGAAACACGCTTCATGCACGCCTGCCGGGAAAACTTCCTGGCGGAGCTTGGCAAATACGGCATGGGCAAGCGCGACCTCGTCTCCAACGTGAATTTCTTCATGAACGTACCCATCCGCCCCAATGGCGAGCTTACGGTGGATGACGGCGTTTCCCAGCCCGGCGGCTATGTAAAATTGCGTGCCGAGATGGATGTGCTGGTGCTCATCTCCAACTGCCCGCAGGTGAACAACCCGTGCAACGGCTTCGCCCCCACGCCCATCCGCATCATCATCTCTGAAGCGTGAGGGAAGAGCACCATGTTCCATAAAATCCTCATCGCCAACCGGGGCGAAATCCTTGTGCGCGTCTGCCGCACGCTGAAGGCGATGAACATCGCCTCGGTGGCGGTCTATTCCGATGCCGACCGTTTCGCCGCAGGTGTTCTGGCCGCTGATGAGGCCGTTTATATCGGCCCCGCCGCCCCGGCACAGAGCTACCTCAACATCGAGGCTATCATCGCCGCCTGCAAGCAAACCGGCGCCGAGGCCGTGCATCCCGGCTACGGGTTCCTGTCCGAGCGTGTGGAATTCGCCAGCCGCCTGCGCGAAGAGGGAATTGCCTTCATCGGCCCGGGCGAGGCGCATTTGCGCGATTTCGGGCTGAAACACACTGCCCGCGCTTTGGCGGAAAAAGCCGGCGTGCCGATGCTGCCCGGCTCCGGCCTGCTGGCCAATGTGGAAGAGGCGCTGCACGCGGCCGCGCGCATCACCTACCCCGTGATGCTGAAAAGCTCGGCGGGCGGCGGAGGAATTGGCATGGTGCTGTGCCATAATCAGGAGGAGCTGGCGGAGAAGTTTGAGAGCATTGGCCGCCTTGCGGCCAATAATTTCGGCAGTGCCGCGCTGTTCCTGGAAAAATACGTGGCCCGCGCGCGGCATATCGAGGTGCAGATTTTCGGCGATGGCAAGGGCAATGCCGTCACGCTCGGCGCGCGCGACTGTTCGCTACAACGCCGCAATCAGAAAGTCATCGAGGAAGCTCCCGCCCTGAACATCGCGCCCGAAACCCTGGCACAGCTGGAACAAGCCGCACTCGCCCTGGCGGCGTCGGTGGCTTATGAATCCGCTGGCACGGTCGAGTTCGTTTATGATTCCGAGGCCCAGAGATTCTACTTCCTCGAAGTAAATACGCGCCTGCAAGTGGAACATGGTGTGACCGAGGCCGTGTATGGCGTGGACCTGGTGGAATGGATGATCCGCCAGGCGGCGGACGAATTCACGCTTCCAGCGCAGCAATCGCTCATCCCGCAAGGCGCTGCTGTGGAAGCGCGCATCTATGCTGAAATCCCGGCCGAGGATTTCCGCCCCGCCAGCGGCACCATAACCAATTTCACCCCGCCCCCCGGGCTGCGCGTGGATACATGGGTTGAATCCGGCACCATTGTCTCGCCTTTCTACGACCCGATGCTGGCCAAATTCATCGCCACAGGCGCCACGCGGGCCGAGGCCATCCATAATCTGCGCGCCGGGATCATGGCTTCGGACATCAGCGGCATCGAGACGAATGCCGATTATTGCCGCGAAATCTTGAACCTTCCCGAATTTGCCGCTGGCACCATGACCACCCGCACCTTGGCGGGTTTTGCCTACCGGCCGCAAACCATCGCAGTGCTGGATGGCGGGGCGCTTTCTTCCCTGCAAAGCCTGCCGGGGCGGCTGGGCTTTTGGGAAGTTGGCATTCCCCCTTCCGGCCCCATGGATGAGCGCAGCTTCAACGCCGCCAATGCGCTGCTGGGCAACAGTCCCGGCACCACGGCGCTGGAACTCACCCTCACCGGCCCCACGCTTAAATTCTTCTGCCCCGCCACCATCGCGCTTACGGGCGCGGCCATGGCGGCGCTGCTGGATGACGCGCCCATCCCACATAACCAGGCCGTTGCCGTGCGAGCCGGGCAGATTCTCAGCCTCGGCAGCATCACTGGCCCCGGCCAGCGCAGCTACCTTGCCATTGCCGGGGGCTTCGCGGCGCCTGAGTACCTCGGCAGCACCGCCACCTTCACCCTGGGCGGGTTTGGCGGGCATAATGGCGGGGCGCTGAAAGCGGGCGACACGCTGCGCCTGGCCCTCGCCCCCACCAGTACGCCAACAGCGCCCGATTTCACGCCCCTCTCGCATGAATGGGAGATCGAGGTACGCTACGGCCCGCACGGCGCACCCGATTTCTTCCAGCAGAGCGACATCGACACGATTTTCTCTGCCACTTACGAGGTGCATCACAACTCCGCCCGCACCGGCGTGCGCCTTATCGGCCCCAAACCCGCCTGGGCGCGGGCGGATGGCGGCGAGGCCGGGCTGCATCCTTCCAACATTCACGATAATGCCTATGCCGTCGGCGCCATCGACTTCACCGGCGACATGCCCATATTGCTCGGCCCAGACGGCCCTTCGCTCGGGGGCTTTGTCTGCCCCGCCGTGATTACGCGCGGCGATTTATGGAAGATGGGCCAGCTCAGGCCCGGCGACA
>JAKBCX010000271.1 GCA_021807465.1 Pseudomonadota bacterium
GAGGCGGGGGCTTACGCCGCCGGGGCGGTTTCGGCAAGCCGTCCGGCGAAATGGCGGCCATGCCGGTTACCGGGCTGGAAAGTTTTCCAAAAATTTTCCCGGTCCGATTAACGGTAAATTCATATTTGCCAAGCTAAACAAGGGTATCCCCCGTTTGCACTGGCGCCAAAAACTGGCCCGCTTGAAGGACCGGTACCCCCATGCCCACGCACACCCAACGTGCGGCGCGCAGGCAGGCCCTTGGCAGCACTTGCCTGCTTGCCCTTCCCGCCGCCCTTGCCATCACCCCCCCGGCTTCGGCCCAAACATTCATCACCACCAGCCAGGCGAGTCCGCTCAACCTGCCGGCCTATAGCGGCCCGGTCTCCATCGCCAGCGGTGTCAGTATCACCAGTACGGGTGCTGCGGCTATTTCTGGAGGCACGGCGGCGCAGCTCGCCAATGCCGGGTTGGTGGCCGATGCCGCCGGCGCCGGAATCGATCTTGCCGCGGGCGGTTCGATTGCCAATTCCGGCAGCATCAGCGGCGCCAATGCGGTAAGGCTGGAGGCCGCTGGGAGCATTGCCAATACTGGCGCCATAAATGGTGCTGCTTACGGCGTGCTGGTGAATAACGGCGCGGGCACGCTGGCCAATAGCGGTGCCATCGCCGCCGGGTATGATGGCGTGAGCTTGAACAAAGGCGGCACAATTACCAATACCGCCTCCATCTTTGGCGGCCATATCGGCGTTTACACCGGCAATGGGCTGGGTGTTGTGGAGAATAGCGGCATCATCTCGGCCAGCAGCGGCGATGCTGTGTCTCTCTATAGCGGCGGCAGCCTTACCAATGCGGCCACGGGCGAGCTGCTTGGCGGCTATACCGGGGTGTATGCGGGTGGCTCCGGCGCGCAGATCACCAATGCCGGGCTTATCACCGGGCCGGATTTCGGCGTGTACCTCATGGGCGCGTCCTCCGTCAGCAATAGCGGCACCATCGCGGGCGGCATTGACGGTGTGATGGACCTTGGTGCTGGCGGGCAGATCGTCAATTCCGGGATTCTCCATGGCGGGCAGATGGGTGTGCGCCTTGCCGCCAATGGCGCGGTGGAAAATTCAGGCATCATCTCGGGCGGCAGCATTGGCGTGAAGCTCGGGGTTAATGGCACGCTGGCGAATGAAGCCAGCGGGCGCATCGCCGGCGGTGTAATAGCTGTGGTTGCCGCCGCTGGCGATGCGCTCCAAAACGCGGGCACCATTAGCGGGCAGACAGGTATTGCCGCTACGGGCGCCATTACCCTTACCGATACGGGTGTTATCAGCGCCACAATCGCGGGGGGCAATGCCATCAACCTGTCGGGCGGGGCCAGTATCATCGTCCTCGGCACGGGGGCGGCGATTAACGGCAACATCGCCGCCAGCAACACCGCCAGCCAGATTGAGCTGACCGGCAGCGGCACGCTGGACAGCAATTTGATTGGCTTTGGCGCGGGCAGCGCGGTGAGCGTGGCGCAGGGCGCGGTATGGGACGGGTCTGGCCAATGGCAGGTGGCACGGCTTGTGAATGATGGCGTGTTTACCCCTGGCGCCATCGGCACGCCGCTCAGCCTTACCGGCAATTTCGTGCAGAATGCCGATGGCACGCTGCGCGTTCTGGTTTCGTCAGACGGTATTGCGCCCTTTGCCATAACCGGCACGGCCATTCTGGGCGGCACGCTGCGCTATGTACTGGCGCCCGGCACCTACCAGCCCGCGAGCGATACATTCCTGACCGCCACGGGCGGCGTAACTGGCAGCTTCGCGCAGGTAACCGCGAGCGGCACGGGGCCGCGAGCCACGCCAACGCAGTTAACGGTGAGTGGCGCCGCTGCGGGCGGGCAGGCATTTGCGGCGGCCGTTACGGTGTCTGGCCCCACGCTTTCCATCAATAGCGCGTTCACCGTTGCCCCGGCGGGTGCGCGGCTTTTTGCCGATACCACCCAGGCCATGGCCATGGGCGCCTTTGCCAGCGGCGGCACGCTGCTGGCGCGTGCTGGCAGTAATGCCCCTTCGGGCGGCTGGGCGCAGGCCACTGGCGGGCTGGCCGCGGCCAGTGGCGCCTATACCTTACGCGGTGGCGGCTTCATGGCGGGGCTGGACCATGGTGACGGGTTTGGCGGGCGCATCGGCTTCGCGGTTGGGTATGACAGCACGAATTTAACCGAGGACGGCGCTGGCACGGCGGGGCTGAGAACAACCCGTCTGGGCTTTTACGCCATGCAACAAATGGGGCGGTTCCGGCTGAGTGCGGATATTCTGGGCGGCATTGTTTCGCGCCACACCACGCGCGGCACGGGTGCCGCCGCCGCCACGGCCCAAGGTGGCGGCCATACCATTTCGGGCGATATGCGGGTGGCTTTGCCGCTGAGCTATGCGGGCGCGCAATTCACCCCCGCCTTTGGGCTGCAAGTGGCCAGTGTTACAGCCGGGGCGCTGGATGAAGCCTCCGCCACCCAGGCTTTTGCCGTGAAGGTGGCGGAGGCCAGCGGCACCACGGTGGCGCCGTATTTGCGCCTGCGTGTGACCCGGAATTTTGTTACCGCTTCCAATCTGGTCATTGCGCCGGATGTCAGCCTGGGGGTGGGCGCGATGCTGAACAACCCAGGCGCCGCCACGCACGTTATCGCGCAAGACGGCACGGGCTTTACTGTTGCGCCCACGCATCTTGCCCCCATTGCCGGGCAGTTTGGCGCGGGCATTGGCATTGGCCGGGGGAATTGGCGCGTTTTGGCCCGTTATAGCGTGACCGCGGGTGGAAATTGGTCGGGGCAGAACCTGCAAGCGGGGGTGCTGGTCAGGTTCTAAGCGCCGGCTGATGGCTTGGGGCCGCGCCTCCCGGGAGGTTGCGGCCCCAAGTGCGTTTATGTGGGAAATCTGCATTCAAAATAGGCATCCGCGCGCGAAATTTTGAAAACGCGGGCAGAAGGGGGTACCCTGGCTTCAACATTGTGCCGCACAGCATATTGGCTGGGCCGGCGCATGATAATCGAAGATGTGCTGGAGTGTGGATTTGCCTTATCAGATACGAAAATTTGCCGGAGGTTTTTTGCTCGCCATGGTGCTGGCATGGCCAGCGGCGGCGGAAAAACTCAATGGCATCCGGTTTCCCAGCCAGGAAACCGCCGGGCACACGGAGCTTCTGCTGAATGGCGCCGGGCTGCGCACCTACTCCATTTTTCATGTGCATATTTACGTTGCAGGCTTGTACCTGCAAACGCCGAGCCATAGCGCGAAAGACATTCTGGCATCATCTGGCAAGAAGATGCTGGTACTGCATTTTGTGCGCAACGTGCCCGCGGCCAAGGTCCGCAAAGCCTGGCGCACGGGCTTGCGCAATAATTGTGTGGCGCCCTGCATATTATCGCCAGAGCATGTGGCGAAGTTCCTCGCATCGCTACGTGCTGTGCGCGCGGGAGACACGGCTGCCTTCATCTTCACGAAAAACGGCGTGCATGTCTATTACGATGGCAAGCTCGCCGGTGTTATTGATGATCCGCATTTTGCCAC
>JAKBCX010000272.1 GCA_021807465.1 Pseudomonadota bacterium
CCTGCCCGCCGAATCGCACTTCACCTTCCTGAAATTCGTTGAAGCGGAGCAGAAGATTAATAAGGGTAGACTTGCCCGCCCCAGATGCCCCGGTAATGCCGGTATGGCTGCCCTCGGGCAAAGCCAACGTTACATGGCGCAGCGCCCAGGGCGCATCCGGCGCGTAGCGCAGAGAGACATTTTCCAGCGTCAGATCGTAACCCCGCGGCACAGGCGCGGGCGCATCCGGCGGCGCCACGGCCGGATGGGCATCAGCCAGGGCAAAAATACGCCGCGCCGCCTCGCGTATCTGGCCGAGATATTGGAACGCCGCGGGCAAAGGCGCCACGGCCTCGAACGCCGCCGCTGTACCCAGCGCCAGCAGCGGCACATCCGGCCCGGCCAGATGCCCGGCGGCAAGTTTGGCCCCGGCGGCAAGGGTTACCACCAGCAGGGTGAAATTCGTCACCAGCCCCGCACCGGCCATGCTGGCGCCAGAAATCCGGGCGAGATGCGCCTGCGCGCCTATAAGCCGCTCATTCCCCGCGGCCGCGCGGGCCAGCATGGCCGGGGCGGCGCCATAGGTCAGCAACTCGCCCATGCCTTGCACGGCGTCGATATAATCGCCTCGCAGCGCCGCGCTCTCGCGCACCGCCGCGCGCCCTGCTTGCGCCCCAGCCCAAGCGGAAAGCAGCGGCGCGCCTACCCCAGTTAGCGCCAGCCCAGCCAGCAGCGCCAAGGCCGCAGGCCATGAGAAAATGGCGAAGAACCCGGCCATGAGAAGCCCGGCGATGAGCGCCGTGAGCAGCGGCACGTAAACGCGCAAATAAAACAGGCTCAGCGTGTCGATATCGGCAACGATGCGTGAGAGCAGGTCGGCGGCCCGGTAGGTTTGCAGCACCGCCGGCGCCAGCGGCTCCAGCCGCTCGTAAAACCACACGCGCAGCGCGGCGAGCAGGCGGAACGTGGCCTCATGCGTGACCAGCCGTTCGGCATAGCGCGAGCCAACGCGCAAAGTGGCGAAAAAGCGCACCGAAGCGGCGGGGGTGAAAAAATTAAACGCATTCTGCGCCGCGTAGCTGGCCAGCCCGGCCAGGGCGGTGGCGGCCAAAAACCAGCCAGAGAGCACCATAAGCCCGAAATTGGCGAGGATGGTGGCGCAGGCCAGCGCAAGCCCACCCAGCATCCAGCGCCGGTAAGGGCTAAACAATTTCACCAGGCGCATCAGCTCGCGCATGGCACCTCGCCATAGGCTTCGGCCAGGGCGCGGTAAGGGCCATTGCCCGCCAGCAGCAATGCGGGTGGCCCGGCTTCCACCACGCGCCCATGCTGCAGCACCAGCACCTGGTCCGCCCGCGCCGCCACGGCCAGGCGGTGGGCAATCAGCACAATGGTGCGCCCTGCCGCCAGCTCCACCAGCACGTCGAGAATCTCCGCCTCGCTCTCCGCATCCAGGTTCGCCGTGGCTTCATCCAAAATCAGCAGCGGCGCATCCTTCAGCCAGGCGCGGGCCAGCGCGATGCGCTGAATCTGTCCGCCCGAAAGGCCAGCGCCGCCATCGCCAATGTTGGTCTCGAAACCATCTGGCAGCGCCTCGATAAAATCCAACGCGCGGGCGCGGACAGCGGCCTCGCGCAATTCTTCCAGCGTGGCGCCTGGTTTTCCCAAGCGTAAATTCTCCGCAATGGTGCCATGGAACAGGCGCGGGGTCTGCGGCACCCAGGCCAGCATGGGCCACCAGGCCTCGGCGGCCATGTCCGCCAGATCATGCGTATCGTTAAGAATGATATGCCCCGAATCCGGCACGGCGAATTTCAACAGCAGCCGCGCCAGGCTGGTTTTTCCGGCACCCGATGCGCCAACAATGGCCGTGATCTTGCCCGCCGGAAACTCGGCATTCAGCCGGTCCAGCACCTTCACGCCACCGTAGGAGAAGCTCATCTCCGTGCAGGTGAGTCCAATATAAGGCTGGCGCGGCAATATAAGGCTGCCTTGCGGCGGGGCTGGCGCATCCAGCACATCAAACATGCGCCGCGCCGCGGCAATGGCCGTCATGCGCGCATGGTAATGCACCGAAAGCCCGCGCAATGGCACAAAATATTCCGGCGCCAGCAACAGCACGAGGAAGGCGCTGTAGAAATCGATATGCCCATGCAACAGCCGCGCCCCGAACAGCACCGCCACCAGCGCGATGGCGAGCGATGCGAAAAACTCCAGCACCGCGCTGGTAAGAAAAGCAACACGAAGCCCCGCCATGGTGGTGCGGCGGTAATCGTCTGAAATACGCGTGGCGATGGCGATTTCGTCCCGCGCGCGGCCAAAGAGTTTAAGTGTGGTCAGCCCCTGCAGCACATCAAGAAAATGCGTGGAGAGGCGCAGCAGCTTGTCCCATTGGCGCTGGTTTATGGCCTCGGCCCGGTAGCCAACGAACACCATGAACAAAGGCACCAAAGGCCCGGCGATGAGCAGGATAAGGCCGGAATATAAGTCCAGCGGAAACACCAGCGCGAGAATGGCCAGCGGCACCGCCACGCACAGTGCCATTTGCGGCATATAGCGCGAGAAATATGGTTCCAGCGCCTCCACACCTTCCAGCAGCGTGGCGGCCATATCGGCGCTGGCCTCGCCGGCCGCCGCCAGCGGGCCACGCGCGAACAAATGCGCGAGCAGCGCCCCGCGCAGCCTGGTTTTTATACCGGAAGCGGCACGGAACGCGGCGATTTCCGCCGCATAGGCCAAAGCGGCGCGGAACAGGAACAAACCAGCCAGCACATAAAACCAGGGCGCCTGCCCCACCAGCGTGCCGTGTTTGATGGAAAGCCCATTCACGATTTGCGCCAGGCACACAGCCTGGGCGATAACGGCCCAGCCCGAGACCAGCCCCAGGCCAATACTGGCATTCAGCGCACCATTACCACGGCGCCCTTCCTGCATCAGTCTCGAATCAATGCGCGCTGCCTTCGCCACGCCCTTCACCTAACCTTTTGGGAAGGTAGAAGCAAATCAGCCGCCCGGCGCCCAGCGCAGCAGGCGGCGCAATGCCGCGTCCACAACCACGTACAGCCCGATGGTCAAGGCAGCAAGAATAACGAGCGCGGCGAACATCAAAGCCGTCTGGATTCGCGCATTGGCGTTGATCATAACGAAGCCAAGGCCAGAGGACGCGCCGACCCATTCCCCCAGCACCGCGCCGATGGGCGCAATGGCCGCGGCAATGCGCAGGCCCGAGGCAAAAGCGGGCAGCGCGGCGGGCAGGCGCAGATGCAGCAGCAGGTTAAGACGCGAGGCATTCATGGTGCGCGCCAAATCCAGCCAGCCCGGCTCGGTGCGGCGCAGGCCATCGAGAAAATTGGCGGTGACGGGGAAGAAAATGACCAGCACCGCCATGGAAACCTTGGAGCCGATGCCAAAGCCCAGCCACAGCACCAGCAAGGGCGCCAGGGCAAACACCGGTATGGCCTGGCTGAGCACCAGAATAGGCCATAGCCAGCGTTGCAGCGTGCGCGAGGCGGCAATGCCCAAAGCCGCCAGCCCG